>JAEEUX010000103.1 GCA_016290695.1 Oscillospiraceae bacterium | reverse complement strand
CTGTCGCGTGCCTGCGTTCTCGTAAGACGCGCCGCAGCAAAATAGTCTGAAACGCTCGCGCTGAGTTCACTTTCGTCGGCGTTGCCCGAATAACAGAGTCCCGCCTCCCTGAGTTCCTCGCTCATAATTTCCGCGTCCTCTGAGCCCATCGCGTCAAGCGCAAGCTCGTCTTTACCGTAGGACCAGTTCAGATAAACCGCCGCGCAGACGAACATGGCGACGGTCAGAATAATCGCGTTTCTTTTGAAAAGCTTCATTTTGAATTCATTTCCTTTCCCGGCCTGTGGCCGCTTACACAACGGTGATCCTGTCGCTCGTCAGTCCCGTGAGCGCGGCGACTGCCTGGGTAAGCCGAAACCGCAGCTCCGCTCCCGCTCCCTTTGCCGTTACAAGTGCGCCGCGATATTTGGGATAGTTGTATTTCAGAATCACTGCCTCCTGCCTGCTTGAGCCGTTTTGCAGCTTCACAAGCGTTTCCTCCCGCTCGCCCCGGTCCGATGCGAAACCCGTTTTTTCGTCCCGTGCAAGCTCCCGCTCCGCGCCGCATTCAAGCGTCAGCGTTACCTTTACGTCCTTTGCTCCGCTTATGCCGGAAAGCGCCGCGGCGATGCGTTTTTCCTCGCGCTCGAGGTCAAATTCCGGTGATGGGCTCTCCTGCTGCGCTGCGGCTGGCAGATTATCGCGTTCGCCGGAGGGAATGCAAAGGATTATAAGCCCAGCGACGAGGGCTGCGGCAAGAAGCCAGTTTTTTCTAATGAGTGTGACGACGCTTTTGCCGCGCTGCACAAAATCAATCATTTTCATCGCTCCAGTACTGTCTTTCAGTGGGTATTCCAAGCTCACTTTCGATCCATTTCGTAAGACTGATCTTCGCCTCCTCCGGTCCCTCTCCCCAAAGCTTCAGTTCATACGGGTAAGCCCCCGCATCCGTTTCATTAAGCGTAACCTCTGCCCGCGCCCCGCCTACTCCGAGTTCCTTCGCTTTACTCAATATATATTCGCAGGTGCTGTCTTCTATTACCGAGCTTTCGAGACTGCGGCGCGTTTTTTCCGCTTCGGCGGCATAGTTCTCAGCGCTTGCGTAAAGCGATTCGTCAGGCAGGAGGTTTTCATAATCGCCGCCAAGACCGAAAAGGGGCGCGGCGATAAGATAAAGCATTATCAGCCCGCAGACAAATTTCACCGTGCCGCTTCGATTTTTGCCGAGTATCGTGATGCAGGCACTGCAAAGCGCGGCTCCGGCATATATTCCGATTATCCATTGGCTGAGAAGCTCGTTCACGTTACCGCCCCCACGAAGGAAATAATTGAAAAAAACAGCATGAGAGCGCAAGCTCCCGATGATGCAAGCATTATGCCGAATGCCGCGCTTGTCCCCTCCGCCGTCTTCACCGTCTTTTCGCCCGCAAAGCTGAGCGCGAGCTTCGACGCCGCCTTATAAATGAGGTAATGCGCGCCTATCCTGATTATGGGTGAAGCGCATATCGCAAGGACCGCAATGAGCCCAAAAACTCCGGCTGCGTTTTTCACAAGCCCCGCCCCGGTCAAAACGGCGGCCGCCGCGTCCGATATTATCCCTCCCACCACAGGAAGTCCCGTCGCGAGCGCCGTTTTAGCCACTCTTACCGCAGCCGCGTCCGCGGTCCCCGCGACGACGCCCGATACGCCAAGGTAGATGACGAAAACGAGGACTATTATCGTGAGCGCAGTCCCGGCAAGCCATTTGAGAAAAGTCGACACACCGGAAAGGCTCTTCACGCCGAGCGCGCATTCCGCCGTCACCGCGGCGAAATATGCGTATATGAGCGGAGTCAGCAGCTTTTGTGATAAAGTAATCAGGATATCCATAAAAAGCGCCGTCGCGGCGTATTTTGCCGCCGCCGAGCCCGCTGCTCCACTCAGCGCCGACGTGCTCGTCATAACCGGCAGCAGTACCTTTGAAAAGTCGCTGATTTCGGCTATGGCCTTTGAACCCATCCGGAGGCAGGATCCTATGTCACCTGCCGCGATGAGCGCCACGGAAAGGCAGGAGGCGAGCTCGGCAAAATCGAGTTCTCCATGGCCCTTGAAGGCCGTTGAAAGCATGGCGCAGAGCGCCGCACAGACGAGCATCATCGCCCCGCTTCTCCCTGCGCCGCGGAGCGCTTCCGCGAGGATACTCCGGCAGCCGGAAAGCAGATGTTTCAGAGCCGCGCCGAAGTTTTCCCCCGGCGTGGGCTCAACGCCGTCCATTAGTTCGGCAGCCGACTCCGGCAGCGCCCGTACCATAGCGCCCGTATCGAGCTTTTCCCTCAGTTCGCCGCTTATATCCGCCGCACCTGCTCGTCCGCAAAAGAGCAACGCCGCAGCGAGGCACAACGCGACGCATACAATCGTCCTCATAGCAGCGCCTCCACGAGCCGCAGCAGTCTTTCCGCGAGCGGAAGCGCGGTGTAGAGCGCGGCAATGCTCCCCGCCGTTTCGATAGCGGAAGCGGCGCTGCCCTGCCCGCAGTCCCGGCAAAGCTCCGAAGCAAGCTGAGAAGTCAGAGCGATTCCCGTACACCTCACGGCAACAGTGAAAACCTCCGCGTCAAGCCCTGCGGAGGCCGCCGTGTTTTCAAGAAATTCCATTACCGTTCCGAGCAGTCTGAAGGCCGAAGCGAGTATGATAATCGCCGCGGAAAGAGAAAGCAGCAGCGTTATTTCAGGGTTGCTCCGTTTGATTATCTGCCCGAAAACCGTGGCTGCCACCCCTGCAACCGCAGCCTTAATCACAAGCTCCATGGCTCAAAACCCAAACAGAGATTTTATGAGCTCGAAAAGCCCGCTTATTTCCCTCACGACTATCACGAGGACGACCACGAGCCCGGCAAGCGTCGTCATCAGGGCCTGTTCGTCTCTGCCGGAACGCGTAAGCAGAAGGTTCAGGACCGCGACGAGGATGCCCACCGCCGCGATTTTAAAAATCAAGTCCACATTCATCGTCATATTCAAGCCTCAAATCATAAGTATAAGGAGCGAGACACCGGCGCCCGCGCCAATTACAGCGCGCAGCCTGTAAGCGTTCCCCAGCTCGGAACGGAGCACCTGCTCGCGGCGTTCAAGCCCGCGTTCCAGCCGGCGGAACGCCGGTTCCTGCTCCTCCGCTCCAAAGCGCCCGAGATAATCGCCGAGAAGCGATATTTCGAGAACATCCTCCCCTGTCAGCCCGAAGCGTTCACAGCCCTCCGCCGCATTTTGCCACGCTTCTCTGAGCGTGCCCCCTCCGTTTTCCAGAGCGCTCAGGCAATCGGAAAAGAGTGCTGCGGAGCTTTCACGCCTGTCCTCGGAAAGCTGGCGCAAAACCTGCGTAACGGGCCGCAGCTCCGTGCAAACACCCACGCGCATAAGCTCAAGCTGCCCGCAAAGCGAGGAAATGAAGCGAAGACGGCTCTTCATCCGCTCCCCTGAACGCAGGCCCATGAGCAGGCACGCGATAACTATCATAGCCGCGCCGAGCGTTCTAAGCATCTTCGCACCATTCCGAAACACCGTAGCTGCGCCGCCCCGCCTCCGAACGGACGGCAATTATGTATTTAAAGGCGCCCTGCCGCAGCATTTCGGCGTAAAGCGGCTTAGCGCGAAGCGATGCTGCATCCGCCGCGTGTGCCGTCGCGAAAATTGCAACGCCGCAGCCGCAAGCTGCCTTCACCGCCTCCGCCTCGCGCGCACCGCTTATTTCGTCCATTGCGACTATCTGCGGCGACATTGAGCGGATTAGGTATTTTACCGCCTCTGCGCGCGGGCACATGTCCATAACGTCGGTGCTTTTGCCTACGTCGAAGCCTGGGTGGCCATCCTTCATCGCGGCTATCTCTCCGCGCTCGTCCGCCACGGCGACGCGATGCCCCGCGTTTGATGCCGCGCGGACGAAATCGCGCAGGAGAGTCGTTTTCCCGCCGCCCGGCGGTGATATCATCAGGCACGACGCGGGAACTCCGTTTCCGTCCGAAACGCCCCCGATGAGCGCGTCCGCTATCCCGGGGAACTCCTTGGATATCCTTATCGTCAGCGAAGAATACGAGCTTATTGCGACGATTTTCCCGTCGCGCATCGCTGCCGTCCCGCAGATACCTATCCTGTGACCGTTCCCCGCCGTAATGAAGCCCGCGCGTATGCTTTCCGACGCGGAATGAACGGACGAGCCGGATGCAAAACACACTATGTCCGCAAGCTCATCCGCAGAAAATCTGCTCTCGCCCAAAAATGTTTCGCGCCCCGCGCTCACAACACTCAGACCCGAGGCGCCGCGCAGCCGTATTTCTTCAGCGCACATCATTTCGCTCTCCGGCAGCCGAAAAAGCTTTTCCTTGACGTATCTCGGAAGCAGCTCCACGGCGCTCAGATAGCGCGACAAAAGATACTCTTCATTCAAACCCTGTCCCTCCGTTCTATAAGGCGAGCGCCCCGGCTCTGCCCTGCTGCAATATACTTATTCCTGCAGCGGAAGCGTTAGAACAAAAAAACTGCGGCAAAGCGATCAAGCTTTGCCGCAGCGGGTATCGGATATTCAGTTCAGGGCGAAGCGTTACGCGCCGAGATATGCTTTCTTTACGCGTTCGTCCTCGAGGAGCTCGCTTGCTACGCCGGACATGGAAATTCCGCCCGTTTCGAGGACGTATGCTCTGTCGGCTATGGAAAGCGCCGCCTTTGCGTTCTGCTCGACGAGAAGGATGGTTATCCCGTCGTCATGCAGTTCCTTGATTATGGAGAATATTTCTCCTACGAGGATCGGCGAAAGGCCCATTGAGGGCTCGTCCATGAGGAGCATTTTCGGGTTCGTCATAAGGGCGCGCCCCGTAGCCAGCATCTGCTGCTCGCCGCCCGAAAGCGTCCCCGCGAGCTGCTTTGAACGCTCCTTCAGGCGCGGAAAATGCGCATAGACCTTCTCTATATTTTCGTTGATCTTTGCCTTATCATTCATGATGAACGCGCCCATATAGAGGTTTTCAAGGACGGTCATCTGGCTGAAAACGTGGCGCCCCTCGGGAACGTGGGCAAGACCGAGGTTGATTATCTTGTTGGCGGGCGTCTTCTGAAGGTCGTTCCCATCAAGCTCTATGGTGCCGGAGTTTGCCTTTATGAGGCCGGAAATACTATGCAGCGTGGTGGTTTTCCCCGCGCCGTTTGCGCCGATAAGCGTGACAAGCTCGCCGTCGTTTACCTCAAGAGAAACATTTTTGAGCGCGTGGATAGCGCCGTAATATACGTTCAGGTTAGATATTTTTAGCATGGCTTCCTCCAACTCACTTACCGAGGTAGGCTTCGATAACCTCTGGGTTGCTGGCTATCTCCTCCGGGAGACCGCGCGCGATAGTCTGGCCGAAGTTGATGACCTGTATGCGCTCGCAGATATTCATGACGAGGCTCATATCGTGCTCAATAAGGAGGATGGCGACGCCGAAGCGCTCGCGGATGATATTGATGCATTCAAGCAGCTCCGCCGTCTCCGTCGGGTTCATGCCGGCGGCAGGCTCGTCAAGCAGCAAAACCTTCATGTTTGTGGCGAGCGCGCGGGCTATTTCAAGCTTCCTCTGCTCGCCGTAGGGCAGCGCGGAGGCAAGGTAACCAGCCTTGCCCTCAAGCTTGAAGATGGAAAGAAGGTTCATCGCCTTTTCCTCTATCTCGCGCTCGGTTTTCCAGTACGCCGGAGAGCGGAAGATGGAGGACAGCATGCCGTATTTAATATCCTTGGAGAATGCGACCTTTACGTTTTCCGCGACGGTCATCTGGCTGAAAAGGCGGATATTCTGGAAGGTTCTGGCGATACCGGCGTCCACGAACTGGTGGATTTTGCGCCCGTTAAGCTTCTCGCCGCAGAGATATACGCTGCCCTCCGTGGGCTGGTATACACCCGTGAGGAGGTTGAAAACCGTCGTTTTTCCCGCTCCGTTGGGCCCGATGAGGCCGATGAGCTCACCTTCGTATATTTCGATGTTGAAATCGGAAACCGCGCGCAGGCCACCGAAGGTTATGCCCAAATGCTCCGTTTTAAGAACGGGTATTCTTTCACTCATTTTCTGCCACCTCCGCTTTTTCCTTTTTGGCAGCGGCTCTGTTTTTAATCATTTGCGGGAGCTTCGGGATGCTTACGAAAAAGCGCCTGAGCGAGAACTCATAGGTTCCGAAGATTCCCTTGGGACGAAAGATGATAACGATTATGAGCGCTATGGAATAAACGAGCATGGGATAGGAGAACACCATCTGGAGAAATTCCGGAAGCGATTCTACCCATTTGCCGTTTTTGATTGTGTAGTTGAGCATGAACATGCCCACTGCCGCGACAGCCGAGCCCGTGAGCGAGCCCATGCCGCCCACAACAACCATTACGACGATGAAGGTCGAGTTGAGTATGGACGAGCTGGTAAAGGAGAAGGAGCCGGTGGTAAGGGAACTGTTGCAGCAGGCAAAGATCGCCCCGGCAATTCCGGCGAAGAACGCGCCGAAAACGAAGGTGAGCACCTTGTAGTACGATACGTTGAGTCCTGAAGCGGAGGCGGCGATCTCGTTATCGCGGATGGCGCGGATGGCGCGGCCGTATTTCGAGCGGATAAAGAGGAACATCGCCGCGACGCAGAGAACCATCAGCGTCACCGGCAGCCAGAGATAGTCCGTAAGCTGATTGAGGATGAAGCCGAGGCCTGTCTGATACAGCGCGGAGGAGGCGCTTCCCTGAGAAAGGCCGTCCATTCCGCAAAACGGGAGGTTATTTATTACGTTTACGATTATCATGCCGAAGCCAAGCGTGATTATGGCAAGATAGTCGCCCTTGAGTCTGAGTGCCGGGATACCGACGATGAGGCCCACGAGCGCCGCGAGAAGCCCGGCGGCAATAACGCATATTATAAGGACCAGCATGAACTGCGGCCCGGATTTTTCTGTGTAAAAGCCCGCGCGCTGGAACGCAAGGGATATAAGCGCGGAGGCATAAGCGCCGATTGCCATGAACCCGCAATGACCGAGCGAAAGCTGGCCAAGGAATCCAAGGACAAGGTTAAGCGAGCAGGCCAGGATGATAAAATAGCAGCACTGCCAGATAATGGTGGAAAGCTTGACGGAGAAGCCGAGCGTTCCCGCCACGGCCGAAAAGACGATGAGAGCGGCGCAGGCGATAAAATTGATGACATATCCCGAAAGATAATTCTGTTTTTTCATACCTTTTCACCCACATTCTTTCCGAGGATACCGGTAGGCTTGACCAAAAGGACGATGATAAGGATCAGGAAAACGAAGGTGCTCGAAAGAGAGCTGCTCACATAGGCCGAGCAAAGCGAATAGACTATGCCGATAACGAATCCGCCGAGCATTGCGCCCGGGAGCGAGCCTATGCCGCCGAGGACAGCCGCGACAAAGGCGTAAAGGCCGAGGTCCGCGCCCATTGCGTTAGTAACCGAAGGGTACTGCGCGAGGTACATGAGTGCGGCGACGCCGGCAAGTCCGGCGCCGATGCCGAAGGTTTTGATGATAGTTGAGTTCACGTTTATGCCCATAAGCGTCGCCGCCTGCTTGTCCTCAGAAACGGCGCGCATGGCTCTGCCGGTCTTAGATCTCTGAGTGAAGTAGAATAGGCCGAGCATTACTATTACGCTTATAACGATGGTGATGATGGTGGAATAGCTCACCGTCGCGCCCGCAACCGTTATGCCGCCATTGCCAAAGATGGAGTTCACGACTCTTGGGTTCGGGCCCATGGCGGGGATAGCCTGCGCGAGATTTTCGAGCACGAGACTCATGGATATAGCCGTAATGAGCGCAGTCATGTTGGTTCCGTTTTTACGCACGGGACGATACGCCACGATTTCAGTCGCCATACCGATAAGCGAGCAGACCGCAACCGCAACGACAACGGCAAGCCAGCCGGGAAGCCCCAGCCGCTGAACGATGGGCACGACGAAGAAAAGGCTGTAGCCGCCGACCATAATAAAATCGCCGTGCGCGAAGTTTATAAGCTTTATAATACCGTAAACCATGGTGTAGCCAAGCGCGACCAACGCATATATGCTTCCAAGTCTCAAGCCGGTAAATAACGCCGTGAGAAAAGCACCCACGAGTATTCCCCCTCATATTATTACTCCGAAACTGAATAATCGCAAAATCGCACCACGTTTGCGCGCCGGAGTAATAAACGCTATGCTTTGCGATTGCCGCTCTGCTGCGAGCAAAACGGCTTTGTTGGGTTATTTGTTATCAACGCGGCGGTTTATTGCGCCGCTTTAATAACACACATCGGGAGGTATGGTATTCGCCACACCTCCCCATAGTGGTTTTGTATTCACCGGGCGAAAACGCCCATTAGTCCGGCTGCGCCT
>JAEEUX010000102.1 GCA_016290695.1 Oscillospiraceae bacterium | reverse complement strand
AGAAAAGCCCGCACCGGATCAATGCCGCTGCCGCTCTGTCTTTAGCTGCGAAATATTCGTACCCATGAAAGTCCTTCTTATTTGCTGTTCTTGTTCGCTTCTACGCGGAAAATCTCGTCGAGCTGCTCTTGGGAGAGCTCGTAATCATAGAAGGATTTATAAAAATCGACTATTTCCTTTTCCATGTCTATCTCGCTGAAAAGCTCCGGCTGGATTTTCGCGGCTATCCACTTCATATAAAGCGGCTTTTCAAAGGTCATGGGAGGCGACCAGCGGTAAAGACCGGCGGGAACCTTGTAGACCCTGCGGTTTATAACCGCGTCTATGCCGCTCCAGTCCTGCCCCGGCATACGGTTTTCATAAAGGTCGTCGGGGAGATAATCGTCAAAATTGCTAAGGAAGATGATTTGCGGGTTAAAGCTAATGATATCCTCCATCGTCGGAGAGGTTATTTCTACCGGCAGCATATAGGGCTCGCCGCCGACAAGCTTTGCTATGTAGGGGTTGTTGCCGTTTCCGTATATTGTGAGAGACTCGACCTTTTGGACGAGGAGCACGCGCGGTCTTTCCTCCTCGCTGAGCGCGTCTATTTCCTCCGCCTTCGCGTCGAAATAGGCGTTTGTTTCCTTATACCATTCAAGAGCCTCGGCTGTGCGCTCTTGGCAGTTGAGCGCTTCGCCCATCTTCTCAATCATGTGCATGAGCGTGTCAATGTCCTTCGCGCGGCTGATGAGCACGCAGGGGATACCGAGCGCCTCAAGCTGGGAAGCGGAGTCGGTTTCGGAATCGAAGTTTATAACGAGGTCGACTCCGGCGTTTGCGAGAGCTTCTATGTTTACGGAAAAATCATCGCCAACCATTGTTGTGTCAATATCCTTGACTTCCGGCGCTAAGTATCTGAGCATAGAAATTTCCCAGCCCGTATAAGCGGAAGGGGGGATGGAGATTACGTTTTCGAGCGTTCCCTGAAGCGCGTAGACCATGTTGGGCATTACCATGGAGCCGATGGCTATATGCTTGGGGCTGTTCGGTACTTCGACCTCGCGGCCCGTGTCGTCAATGACGGTGTGCGTGCCGCTGTCCTCGGCTTCGGCTTCGGGGACGGACGTATCGGGCGCTGCGGTCTGTACGGTTTCCGCAGTGGAGTTTGTCTTTGCCGCGCCGCTTCCGCAGCCGGCGAGCAGGCCGACGGCCATAATCATTACCATGGCGAGAGCCAGTATTGTTTTTCCGTTCTTCATGTGAATTCCTCCTTAATCCGGCGCTGCAAGGCTGTTCGCCTCCGCGCCGGGAAAAGCTTTCTTTTTCGATTTAGTTAGATGCGCCTAACTATAGGTTAGTATAGACTAATCAAACGTGAAAGTCAATAGCCCGCGAGTGATATAAGGGCTTATTATGCGTTATCATTTGGCGCTTTCAATTGCGGCGGAGATTATTTTTTCGCCGTCACAGCCGATGAAATGCGGCGCCGAATCCCAATACAGCTTGCTCGACAGAGCCGCGTGGGGGAGGGGAATAAGCTTCAGCTTTTCAGCCTCCGGCAGCTCTCCGAAAAGCGGGTCGGCAATAAGCGTTTGGAATTTTCCGCGGGAAAGGAGACGGCGCACGGAGTCTTCGTCCGTAAGAGCAACATCTCCCGCGCCCTGCAATGTTTTTTGGCAGCCCGCCATGAGCGCAACGGTGACTCCGGCGCCGGGGCAGGCGTTTTTGATGGCTCGGCGCAGACTGTTTGCGAAGACCTGTTCTCCGATAATCAAAATCCCGTCCTCCGCCTTGTCCGTTATTACTCTGCTCCTCCCGTCGGCGCGCGTTTGCTCAAGCATACCGAAAACTTCGCCGGAATTGCCGACGATATTTCCCGCGACGTAGGGTATGCCGAACCGGGCTTCCATGAGTTTTGCTGCGGCGAGGCCGGAAACGGAAACCACGAGGTTTATTTCCGCAGAGGCCAAAGCCTTTATCTGCTCTATCGAAGCGCCCATCATCATTTTGCCGACGATTTTATAGCCCTTTTCTTCAAGAGACTGCGCAAGCATAAGGTCATTTCCGTTATTTGCAAAATCGAGAGGGTTCGTGCCGAGAATGTTTATTCCCTCGGAAATCCTTTTCTCGGGCTTCGCGGTAAAGCGTCTGATAAGCGCGCAAAGCGCCTCCGAAATCCCTTCGTCATAAAGGTGCAGCCCGTTCGTGTCGAAGCCGAAGGAGGGAACGCCGGTCCGCGCCTCCAGCTCGCGCGCAATCCCCTTCATATCAGAACCGATTACCATGGGTACGGGGCTGCCTATCACGGAATAAACGGCGGGCCTTATGTCCTCTCCCGCGCTTATTATGTTCGCCAA
This sequence comes from Oscillospiraceae bacterium, assembly GCA_016290695.1. Lineage (GTDB taxonomy): Bacteria > Bacillota > Clostridia > Oscillospirales > Oscillospiraceae > RGIG6375. Next base: position 6,057 of record JAEEUX010000102.1, on the reverse strand, counting down.
AAGCTTCTCGTCGTTGCCCATAACGGCGTCTATCTCTCTGAGCCCGGAGCAGAATACCTTGGACTTTGTGCCGAACCAACGCGGCTCGTCATAGCCCGTATAGTTGCCCGTGCAGCCCGATGCGTCATGCACAACGCTTATTCCGCCGAGATCAAAGAAGGCGGAACAGATCCCGGAATAGTCCGGCGCATAAGCAGGTAATGTTATCCATAAATTTTTCATTTAAATCACCAACACCGTGTCCTGTAACATTTTTTTCATGTCGGCTTCCTCTGATGCGGCCTTTTTAATCATTTCCATCAGCTTGATAACGCCGCGGTAGCCGAAAAGCCCGTTTTGCCCGCCGAGATCGACGACGTGCCTTGCCCCCGAGAGATAACCCGCGCTGTACCCAACGGCAACGCATTCCTCGTTTGTCTTTTCAGCCGTAGTCATCTTCGGGTGCTGCGGCTGGTAAATGGGGATTTCGGGGCGGTTTTCACGCAGCCAGTTAAAATCCTCCTTGTCAGCGGGGATGAGCTTCTGCTCGTATATCGAATGCACCGTAAACCCGGCCTCGATAAGCGCGCGGGCGAACTCAAACGGACGGTTTATCGCCTCTCCGTCCACGATGATTTTTATTCCGCGAAGCTCCGCCGCAGTCTCGCGCAGAGCGCTCGCGGCGGCGTTTTCGTAGGGCGCAAGCTCGGGGCATTGCGCGCCGAGGGCTTCGGCAATCTGCTTATAGGTCTTTGAAATATTCTCCGGGCGGAAAGCGGTCAGGGCCATGATAAACGGGATGTTAAGATTTTTCTGCATATTTTGGGCGGCGTATTTCCCGGGCGGCGCCACCACGATATTAAGGCGGCTTTTCGCCATGCTCTGGTAGGCGTCGTAGCTTTTATAATCCGAAATGTGCCGAAGCTCCTGAACGCCCATCTCGCGGAGAAGGTTATATATTTCCATGTCGGGATGAAGCCGCTCCAGAACGCCGATTATGTTTACGCCCGCATCCTTTTCGGGAGCTTTTTTAAGGACGCTGTAAAGCTTGTTTTGTATATTGACCGGGGGAGGCAACCCCGTATCCGTGGTGGTGGGGTTCATGTGGCAGGAGATGAACTGTATGTCGGGGTATTTCCCGCCAAGCTCGTCACAGATAGCGTCAAGGTCGGTCCCAAGCAGGTCGTCTATGCAGCTTACGAAAAGGGAAAAGACCTTCGGGCGCAGCCCGCGTTTTGTGCGCATTTCAATAAGAAGGTCGGAGGCGTCCAAAACCTCCTGCTCATAATCTCCCGATACAATAGCTTCCTCCTTGAGATGGAGATACGAAACGCTTCCGCGCCGGCCTTCCATCTGCGCGGCGAGAGAACCATGACGCCCGCAGGCAGCGGGACTTATAAAGAGATGATAACTCTCCGGGATAAGCTGGCCTGCCTTCAAAACGCCCCATCCGCCATGCGCGGGGGAAGCGTAATGAAGGGAATTGCAAAAGATATTGTCACAGCAGTTCACAGCCGCATACCTCCAGAACCTTTTTCGCCAGAGCCCTGTAATGCCCCGACATTTCGCTCTCCGGCAGGGCTTCAATAACGGTTTTGCCGAGCTGCTCTGACTGCTGAACCGCCTTATCCCTCGGAACCGTGTAAATAAGCTCGGAGTCCATCTCCTTAACGGCCTTCATGACAAGCTCGTCCTCGTCCTCTACGTTTCTTTTGTTCAGTATGACGCCGCCCATCCTCGCATAGCCGCGGTTTTCAAATTTTCTGACGGCGGAAACTATGTTGGAAGCGGCGTAAAGCGCCATCATCTCCCCGGAGGTGACTACGAACACCTTGTCCGCGTAGCCCTCACGAATCGGCATGGCGAAGCCGCCGCAAACAACGTCGCCAAGAACGTCGTAAAGCACGACGTCGGGGTTAAATTCCCTGTACGCTCCGAGCTCCTCGAGAAGCTGAAAGGCGGTGATGATACCGCGCCCGGCGCAGCCTATGCCCGGCGTCGGGCCGCCCGCCTCCACGCAGAGAATGCCGTTAAAGCCGCGGAAAACGATATCCTCCATACGCACCTGCTCAACGCCCTTTTCTCTTATCCTGTCAAGGACGGTGGGGATCGCTTTGCCGCCCATAAGCGCCTTTGTCGAGTCGGATTTAGGGTCGCAGCCTATCTGCATGACCTTCATGCCGAGCTGTGAAAGCGCCGCGGAAAGATTAGAGGCAGTGGTCGATTTTCCTATTCCGCCCTTCCCGTAAATTGCAATTTTAATCATGTTTCTTTACCTGTCAACCTTCCTGTTTAAAATATTCCTTGGGAAACACCGCACAATTCCCGCGCATATCCTGCTTGCAGAATTATGCGGCGTTGCTCTTGCTTTTTTTTCGATGAACACTTATCATAGAGCAAGAAAAGAGTTAGTTATAACTACCCGATAAGGAGACCTTTACAAATGACGCTTCAACAAATGAAATATATCCTATCCGTCGCCAAATGCGGCTCCATCTCAAAGGCCGCTTCGGATTTGTTTCTCTCGCAGTCGTCCCTTTCGCTTTCCATAAAGGAGCTTGAACAGTCCCTCGGAATAACGATATTCAAGAGGACGAACCGCGGCGTCGTGCTTACCTCGGACGGGAAGGAATATGCGGACAGAGCCGCAGAAATTTTGTCCATGGTAGGTGTGCTTGAGGGGCATTTCCTGCACAAGCAGCTTCCGATGCGCTTTTCGGTTTCCACGCAGCGTCTTGCCTTCGCCGTGAAAGCGTTCAGCAGATATCTGCGGGATTTCAGCTCCGAGGCGTCGGATATCGCCATACGCGAATGCCATACCTACGCGGTGATGCAGGATGTGGCGGACGGCAGAAGCAATATCGGCGTCATCGCATTATCCGACGCGAATGAAAAATCCGTGCTTACGGAGCTCGCGGCTAAGGATATTGATTTTATCGAGCTCGAAACGCTTGTTCCCGTGGCCTTTATGGCCACGAGCCACCCGCTTGCGCGAAGCAGCTCCGTCACCCTGAGCCAACTGGATGAATATGCCTTCATCACCTACGACCAGGAGGTTAGCGTTTCTCATTACAGCGAGGAGCCCGTTTTTTACGGCCACTTTCGGAAGAACATCCATGTCAGCGACAGGAGCAGCAAGCTTGCCCTTATCAGGACGAACAACTGCTTCAGCATCGAGCTTGACCTGCCGAACAATGCCTCGCTGAAGGAAGCCTCCGGCAAGAACATTAAATGGGCGAGGATATGCCCGGTTCCCGTGGCGGAGCTGACGGCTCCTTTCCGCATAGGGTATCTGATACGCAAGGGCTGCGCCCTCGACGCCGCCGGCAGCCGCTACATAGCTCTGCTGCGGGAGGAGGTTATGGCGCTGAAAAAGTCCCGCGGGCAATGAGCCGTCAGGACAGCCATGTGAATCAAAAAGAGTTAGTTATAACAAACTCTATGCTGTTATTATACAGAATTGCCGGGCAAAATCAAGCGTGGCGGCTATCTTATTTTCGGCGTGCCGGGTATTGGTTAAACCGATATCAAGCCCCCCTGCAGGTAAGCACAAAAAACAGGGCTATATAATAGCCCTGTTATAAAATGCAGACAAAATTAATAATATGTTTTTGACGCCGCTTGTCCTCGGCAAAAAAGGGACAGAGCCCCGATTGACGGTGTCTAAAAGTACATAAATTCCGTGCTTGCGCCGCAGGCGCCGATGTTCTCAAAGCGGTAGGTATACCGCTCCTCAAGGCCGGAAACCGTTTTCTCGGGCGGAAGGATATATGTGTCCGCGTGCGTATCCACGCATTGCTGATGAACCTCCGCAAGCAGCTCGGCGTCGCTCTTCTGCGGCTCCTTGGCGGTCTTGTGATACCAGTCGAAAAACTTTTCTTCGCCGACGTAGTTCATAGATATTACCGTTCCTTTCGCAAAATCGGCAAAAAGGCAGCGCCTCATTGATGGGACGCTGCCTTTTGTTTTTTGAAAAACTTAAGCCTTTTCGAGGTAGGTGATGCCTACGTAATGGTCGCTGTCGGTGCGCTCGCCCTCATAGCGGACGGGCTTAAAGCCGTCGAAGCAGATGTCAACGGTCCAGGTCTTGCCCTTGGGGAGATCCTCGAACTCATAATCACCGGCCCAGTTGGTCTCGGTGGTGAAGGTTTCGCCGGTCTCCTTGCAGGTGATGGTGACCTTCGCGCCGATGCAGACCTCTTCGAGCTCCTGAGGATAAGCGACGGTGCCCGCGAGGAAGGCGCTGGGGATATTCAGATGGACGACGTTGCCCTTCTCCTCGGAAAGACCTTCCGGCGGAGTGACCTTATTCTCGGCGATGAGCTTGCTGACCGCGCTGTTGGGGTCGTCAAGGTCGCCGAAAACGAGAGCCTGGTTGGGGCATGCCTCAACGCAGCGGGGCTCGAAGCCAGGGTAATCGGGGTCGTCAAGCAACTCTGCGCAGAGAGTACACTTCTGCGGGAGATTGAGCTCCGCGTTCCAGTAAACGGCCTTGATGGGGCAGGCGTCGGCAATCTGCTTCTGGCCGACGGCCTTCTCCGGGTCGATGATAACGATGCCGTCGGGACGCTTGTAGGCTGCGCCGTTCTTGGCTGCCTTAACGCAGGCGGGGTCGGCGCAGTGAGAGCAGGGAGTGGGGACGGTAGCCGTCTTGATGTGGCGCTCATTGTCGCCGCGCTCCCACTCGACTATATTCATCCAATACTGGCCCATTTCCGGCTGAGCCTTGCTGAGAGCGGTGTCCCAGCCGCAATGCTCATCCTTGCAGGCCATGAAGCAGGCGTAGCATGCCATGCAGCGGCGGGAATTGATGGCAATTCCCGGTCTTTTCATTTTTGTTTTAAGCATTTCAGACCACCTCCTGCTTCTGCATGAGAAGCGCGCTGATGATTTGGTTTTCTTCGTCAAACAGCAGGTCAGCCGCCGCAGAGGTGCGGATCGGGCGCTGAGACTCAAGCTGCTGCTTGTCTACTTCGTCCAGAATGTGTTCCCAGCCCTGGCCGAAGTTCGGATCCGGCTCGGCCTTCTCCACGTCGATATTACAGCTATAAGGAGCCATCGCGGGGACATAGTCGCCGATGAGACGGCCCGGGGTGAGCAGGTTGATGCTGCCGCCCTTATCCCAGCTGTTGCGCTCGCCGTAACGGATGGGGTTGTAAATTCCGGAGGAGGTGTAAGCGTGGATGGTTTCGGGCCACAGACGATAGGTGACGCGGGCGACGCAGAGGACGCTGCCGCGGTCATTGAACAGGCGGACAACGTCGCCGTCCTTGATGCCCTTTTCGTCGGCAACATGCTTATTAATGTGGCAGACAAGGTAGGGGTTGCCGTTTATGAGAACACGATTCTTCGGAACCTCCCAGAGCCACTTGGCATGCTGGTTGTAGTGTGTGTGATAGTCAAAACGCGGGTGCGGGGAAATGAGACCGTACGGGAACTTGTCCGCCGTAAGGCTCTTGTGGCCCTCCCAGGAATCCTGATACTGCGGGATGGGGCGGCGAGCCTCGTCGTCCGGCGCCCAATAGGTGATGGACTCGGAAACGAACTCGAACTTGCCGGAGAAGGTTCCGAGAAGGTGCTCCTCCTGGAAGACCTTGTGGTTCATCGTATCGCAGGCGCGGTTCTCGGCGAACCAGTTGAAGCCGGGGCGGCGATCCCAATTCTGGAAGAGGCCAGTCTTCGGATCCTTGTCCTTCTCCTTGAAGGAGACGGGGATGATATAATAGCCCTTCTTCTTGAAGTCATCCCAGCTCATCTGCTTGGGAAGGTCAGAGAACTGCCAGAAGCGCTTCGCCCAGCCTTCCTCGTCTCTGCCCTCGGTGAAGCGCTCGCCCCAGCCGAGACGTGCGGCGATCTGAGAGAAGATCCAGAAGTCGGAGCGGGAATCCCAAAGAGGCTCGATGCACTTCTCCTGATAGACTATCATCTGCCAGCTGTTGCCGGACTCGGAGTGAGAGCAATAGCCGCCGAGACCGGAGGAGCCGACCTCGCCGATATCGGTACGCTCAAGGTTCGTGCAGGCGGGGAGGATAACGTCCGCGTGACGGGTTTCGGGCGTGAAGTAAATATCCTGGTTGA
>JAEEUX010000101.1 GCA_016290695.1 Oscillospiraceae bacterium | reverse complement strand
GGCTGCGTGAAGCCGCGGACGTAGGAGATGAAAGCGAGGACGTCGCCCCCCTCCCTGGAGCCCTGCATCGTGTAGTAAGCGCCCATCATGCAGACGGCGACGTAACCGAGGTTGCCGACGAGGTTCATGAGCGGCATCATCATGCCGGTGAGGAACTGGGCCTTCCACGCCGTCGTATAGAGGGCGTCGTTCTGCTCGTCAAATTCCTTCATCACACGCTTTTCGGCGGAAAACGCCTTGATTACCATGTGTCCGCCGAACATTTCCTCGACGGTGCCGTTCACGTTTCCGAGAAGCTTTTGCTGCGCGCGGAAATACTTCTGCGAGACCTTCACCATGAAGAGCGTACATAGCGCACTGCCCGGAATCATGAAGAGCGCGATAATCGTCATCTTCCAGCTTATGGAGATCATCATGCCGAGCGCGACGGCAAGAGTGAGAACCGTGGTTATACTCTGGGTAACGCTCTGCGTTAAGCTTTGGCTCATGGTGTCAACGTCGTTCGTGATACGGCTGAGCACCTCGCCGTTGGTCATCTTTCCGAAGAAGCTGACGGGCAGGCGGTTTATCTTCGCCATAAGCAGGTTACGCAGGTCGAATGAAACGCGAGTCGTGACGCCGCTCATCGTAAAGCCCTGCACAAAGGAAATGAGCATCGTTCCGAGATAGATAGCGAGCATAAGCAGCAGGACGCTGTTTATGAGCGTGAAATTGAAGCCTCCTTCGCCGCCTCCCGCTCTTTCGAGCGCGGCGCGCGCTATCTCGTTCGTCACCTTGGCAAGCAGCTTCGGGACAATGAGTCCGAGGACTGTGGAGGCTGCCGAACAGAGCGTAACAAGAGCGATGTGGAATTTGAACGGAGCAAGGAAATGCAGGAGTTTTTTCATACCCGAGCCGAAGTTTTTGGGCTTTTCGCCCCGAAACATCGGCGGGCCGTGTCCCGGACCGCGAGGCGGGCGGCCGTTTCTCTCGGGGGACTGGCGTTCGCGTTTAGTCTCGTTCATCGCAGTTTCTCCTCCGAAAGCTGACTCTTTGCAATGTCTCGGTAGGTATCGCAGCTTTCCATGAGCTCCGCGTGGGTGCCGATGGCGCTTATCCTGCCGTTTTCCAGAACAACAATCTGCTCGGCGTTCATTATCGTGCTTATCCTTTGCGCGACTATGAGAACCGTCGCGCCGCCGGTGTATTCGCTGAGCGCCTTTCGCAAAGCGGCGTCGGTTTTAAAATCCAGCGCCGAAAAGCTGTCGTCGAATATGTAGATGGGCGGCTTCCTCACTAGCGCGCGGGCGATTGAAAGTCTCTGCTTCTGCCCGCCGGATACGTTGGAACCGCTTTGGTAAATGTCTGTATCAAGTCCTTCCTTTTCGCTGAAAACGAAGCTCTCCGCCTGCGCCGCGCTTATCGCCTCGCGCATGGCGGCCTCGTCCGCGTCCTCGCGTCCGAAGGAAAGGTTTGAAGATATGCTGCCCGAGAAGAGGACGCCCTTTTGCGGGACGTAGCCTATGTTCATTCTCAGTTCTTCAAGGGACAGGTCGCGGATATCGACGCCGTCTATGCTTATGCTGCCCTCGCTTACGTCGTAAAACCTCGGGATGAGGTTCACGAGCGTAGACTTACCGGAGCCCGTGGCCCCGACGAAGGCCGTCGTCTGTCCGATGTGCGCCGTGAAGCTGATGTTTTCGAGGACGCACTCCTCGGCGTTATCGTATTTGAAGCTCACATTTTCGAAACGGACCTCGCCCTTTGCCCTGCCGCCGAGGGTTCTTCTTGAGCCCTCGGGCCGCTCGCTTATCTTTGTATCACAGCTCAGAACCTCGTTCAGACGGGCCGCCGAGACGAGCGAGCGCGGGATGATAATGAACATCATGCCTATCATGAGGAAGGCCTGGATTATCTGCGTAACGTACTGCATGAAGGCCATCATCTGGCCGACCTGCAGCTTCGAGCCGGCTATGGCGTGGGCACCGAAATAGATTATCGCGAGCGTGGTGCAGCCGGTGATGAACTGCATCGAGGGCTGCTCCACCGCCATGACGCGCTGGACGAAACGGTTGAGCTTGCGGATGCTGCCATTCACTTCCTCGAAGCGGTCGTATTCACGGCTTTCGTTCCCGAAAGCCCGGATAACGAGCATACCGGAAAGGGACTCGCGCGCGACCATGTTCAGCTTGTCAAGCATCTTCTGCATGAGCTTGAAGCGAGGAATAACGTTTGAAAAAACGATGATTTGCAAAATAAAGAGCAATATAACGCTCACTGCGACTATCCAGCTCATGCCCCGGCTCGTGCGAAGCGCCATGACTATGCCGCCTATACCCATGATGGGAGCCGAGAAAATCATTCTCAGGCTCATCATGGCCACCTGCTGCACCTGCGCTACGTCGTTGGTGCAGCGCGTAATGAGGGAGGCCGTGGAGAACTTGTCAAATTCTGAGGTAGAGAAGCTCTGCACCTTGGCAAAAACGTCCTTGCGGAGATTTCTTCCTATGCCAGAGGAAATTCTCGCGCTGAGGAAGCCGTTTGCCACGGTCACTCCCATGGCAAGGAGCGTGATAAGGAGCATTATTCCGCCGGTTTTGAGGATGGAGCCCTGCTGGATGCTGCTGAGGTCGGCTCCGAGTTCCTTATAAAAGACACGGGTGAGCGTCGTCCCGAGCTCAAAACGAGTCTGCGAGGGGACGGCAAGGGCGTCGTACCCGGCCGGAACGGATTTTTCCGCACCGGAAGCATAAAGCGCCTCCAAATCGGCCTTGCCCGTTCTGATTTCATCCAAAAGGCCCGCGCGCCCCGTCTGTCCCAGCGCTGCGGCGAGCCGCGCGGCTGCGATGGCATAGGCTTCGCCCGCCGCTTCCATTTCGCTCCCGGCCAAAACATAGTCCGTATCCGTAATGCCTTCAGGCGAGAAGGGAACGGTTTTCTTAACCGTTTCCGCTTCGAGGCTGCCCGCCCGTTCATACTGCGCGGAAAAGCTTTCTGCTTCCTTAGCGTCCAAAAGCGAGAGAACGAGGCTCATTCCACGCTCGCTCAGCGCCTTGGGGCAGCTTTCGCCGACGCCGCCGAGCATGACGCCCGTATCGACGATCTGGCTCATGTACTTCGGCAGCCAGAGGTCGGCAAAATTCTGCAAAAAGAGCAGGCACAGCGATATTACGGCCATAAGGAGGAATGGCTTAAAGTATTTTACAATAAGCTTCAAGCTGGTTTCACCTCAAGGGAATTCTTTCCGTTCGGGCAATAAGTCAGTTGGCTTCCTCGCCCGTGTTTCTTCTGTGGCTGTTTTCAAGCATCTTGTTAAGGATGCGGATGTATTCAAGACTGTCGTTCTCGCCGAGGTCCTGAAAAAGCCGGACTATACCGTTCATATATTCGGCGGCGCGCTTCTCGTGAACCTGGAGGCCCAGCGGCGTCGCCGTAACGAAGGTGCGCCTTCTGTCTGCTTTATCAATCTCGCGCGTTATATAGCCCTTGTTTTCGAGAGTTTTCAAAGACATTGCGATGTTCGCCGTGGAAAACCCGCTCATTTCGCTGAGCTCGCCCGGACGGATGGGGCGTTTTGCCATGGCGATAAAAGAAAGAATGAACAGCGAGCCTTCCGCCTGAGCTCTCGGATGGCCGCCTCTCTTCTGCTCGGCGGATAAGGCCGAGATAACGCGGAGGTACTCAGAGGCAAGAGATAAATAATCCAATTACCTTCACTCCTCTTTTAAACTTGCATAATTCCCTTTAATGTTTATGCAGGTTTTTTGTGCTTTTTGATGCTAAAGACTTTATTTTTTAAACGCCGTTAATTACTATAACCTTTAGATATTATATCCGCTTCTTTTGTGCAATGCAACCCAAATTCTACACAATTATTTAGTCGTTATTTCGACAAATACCACAAATATATGCAAACCATAAGTATTTTTGCCCGTAATATTAATGCAAAATGTACAAATGTTTAGATTGACTTTTCCCCGTTCGCATGTTACATTACTTTTATTAATTGCACATAAAGGAATAATCACAAGCGTTTTTTGTGTTTTTGAACTTTTCAAAAGGAATGGTCATAAAAATGAGCAAAAAAAGCCGCGTTCAAAACGATAATTTGAGCCCCGAGGAAAAGCTTAAAAGGGAGCAGGAAAAGCTTGCGGGACAGGAAAAGAAATTAAGGTCCCGCTTCCGCAACACGGTATACAGCTTTTTCATGCTTGCCATCGTCGTCGGTCTGTGCTATTTCATAATGCCGCACCATAACGACGACACTGACCTCGTCCCGGTAATGCATTCCTACGCCGCCATCCCCGCAGACAACGCCTCGGAGGGAGGCATCATCCTCGTCGACGGGAAAAAGCTCTGCGAGCTCGACGAAGGCTGGGAGGCCGTGCAGCCCTCGCTGAACGGTGGGGTTTTCCTTATAAAAACGCTCTCCGGCGCGCTCTACGCGGCGAATGAAATCTCCTGCGAGACCGTATGCGCCTCGCCCGTTGCCTCCGCCGCGCTGTCCTCCGCCGGCAACGCCGTCGCTTACACAAGACCCGGTGAAAGCCGCATTTACGTCTATGACACCGCCGCGAAAACCACAGCAAGCATCGACTGTCTCGCCGCGCCTGAAGATATTGCCATTTCGCCGGACGGAAAAAGCTTTGCTTACGGCTCAGGCGGCGTAAGCTACATATTCCGTGACGGCGAGACGGTCACCGTTGACGGCGATGGCGCGCTCCTGTCCCCGCTCAGCGTTTCCGACGGCGGCAAATTCGTCTATGCCCTCAGCTCCGGCGGCGATATTTACGGCATCGTCTACGGTAATTCCGTTATATGCCGCCTTGAAGGCGTTGATACCTCGCGTCCCTTCATTATTTCGATGGACAGCCGCGAGCTTCTTTGTCAGTCCGGCGGCGCGGCGTATTCCATCGCTGATTGCAGCAAGGCCATCCCCATCTGCGGCAACGGTCTGAGCCTCCCAATCGGGCTAAAGGATCACGGCATCCCCCGTTTTGACGGAAAGGCGATAATTTACCCTGCGATAACGCTTCTCGACACGGTTTATGTAAACGAACACGGCGATAAAAAATCACTTTTCGGTGTGAATAATCTCGCAAGCTACGAGGTCTACTGCACGGACTCGGACTCTGATTTCTTCGTCCGTTCAAACGGCGGCTCCGCCTATTTTGTTGCTGACAGCAAGCTCCAGCTCTATCAGAATTCCAACCGCCGCGGCAAGTATAACGAGCTCGATACCGGCGTAAATCCGAAGCTCATCTGCATTTCCGGCGACAAGGAGCGCGTTTTCTACGTCACCGAGGGCGGCGAGCTTCGCACGCTTAAGGGTAAGAAAAGCCCGGATACGCTGGCCTCGGACGTCCGGGCACTGGCGCCCTTTGACGAAAAAAGCCTCTATTATCTTTCCGGCAACACGCTGTATTTTTATAACGGCAGTTCCTCCAAACCCGCAGCCGAGGGCGTTTCCTCCTTCGTGCTTGCCGATAAAATGATTATTTGCCGCGGCGTTCCGGGCGGCGCGGCGCTCCTCGCCGGAGCTCCCGGCGGCGAAATAAATGTGATTGAATAAAGCAAAGGAAGCGCGGCTTGCTGAAAATCCGCGCTTCCTTTATTATATGCACTTTCTAAGCCTGCTTATCGCGCTTTTTTCGAGGCGTGAGACCTGCGCCTGTGATATGCCGACCTCCGCTGATACCTCCATCTGAGTTTTGCCCTCATAAAAGCGCAGTTCAAGTATCTTGCGCTCGCGCTCGCTCAGCTTCCCTATCGCCTCGTTCAGCGCAATCTGCTCCGTCCAGCGTTCGTCGGTGTTCTTCGTGTCGCTCACCTGGTCCATGACGTAAATAGCGTCGCCGTTGCCGGTGAAAACGGGCTCGTACAGTGAAAGCGGCTCCGTCACGGCCTCCATCGCGAAAACTACGTCCTCGCGTTTTATCCCGAGCTCCCGCGCTATCTGCTCGACGCTCGGCTCGCGCTGGTCGCGGTTTATGAGCGCCTCGCGCGCCTGAAGGACGCGGTAGGCCGTGTCGCGCATCGAGCGAGATACCCGGAGGGTGCTGTTATCGCGCAGATAGCGCCGCACCTCGCCGATGATCATGGGAACCCCGTAGGTGGAGAATTTCACCTGCTGCGAAATGTCAAAATTATCCACTGCCTTGATTAGTCCAATACAGCCGATTTGAAACAGGTCGTCAGCAAGCTCTCCCCTGCCCGTAAATTTTTGTATAACGCTCAAAACGAGGCGCAGGTTCCCGGCTATAAGTGCCTCGCGCGCCGACTTGTCGCCGTTTTTCGCTCGTTTCAGAAGCTCCGCCGACTCTTCGCTTTTCAAAACCTTCAGTTTCGCCGTGTTTACCCCGCTCAGTTCCACCTTGCCCGCAGCCGTCATGAAAAACACCCCCGCGCGTCTGTTATGTAAACAGTATTTCCCTGCAGAAGCGTTTTATACCGCGCAATTTTGTCGAAAAGAAACGAGGCGCTCAATACGAAAAAACAGGCAGAGTCTAAGCCCTGCCTGTTTCTGATGCGATATTGGGTCTTACAGAAGTCCGCCGAGGGAGCCGCCGAGCGCGCCGCCGAGACCGCCCGTAAGTCGGGACATACTCTCGCTTGCGGAAGCGTCCGCCTGGCGCAGCGCCTCGTTCACGGCGGCAACTATCATATCCTGGAGCATTTCGACGTCATCGGGGTCAACCGCTTCCGGCTGGATGGTTACGGAGACGAGCTCCTTTTTGCCGCTCACCTTCGCCGTTACCGCGCCGCCTCCCGCCGTGGCTTCATACTCCTTCTGTTCGAGCTCAGACTGCATCTTCAGCATATCCTGCTGCATCTTCTGAGCCTGCTTGATCATGTTCATATTAACGCCCATACCGCCGCCATATGAACCGCCGCGAAATCCGCCTTTAGCCATTTGTATCCTCTCCTTCTTCGTTATCGTCTGTCATATCGTTAATGGCGAATTTATCCATAAATCCGCCGAGTTTTCGGTCCATTTCTGCTTTTGCGCTGGCATAGTCGTCTATTTCAACGCGCCACGCCCTGCCTGAAAGCGCCTGAGCCGCCTGAGACACGGCGTTTTTAAGCTCGGTACTGTCAAGCGTGGTCTTCGTGAAGGGGTCTTTCGCGAGAATTCTCACGACGCCGTTTGAAAGCTCCACACAGCACTGAGTCTCGTTATCCAGCAGGGTCATGATATAATCGGCCAGCTCGCCGCGAAGCTTAGAAATCAGCCTCAGCGGGCTAAGCTCACCCGATTTTGCTTCCGCGGCCGGTCTCTCCGGCTCTGAAACGGGAGCAGGCTCCGGCTCAGCCTTGGCGGCGGGCGCAGGCTCACGCGGTTTAATTTCCTTGCGCGGTGCAGCCTCCGGCATGGGAGTGGGCGCTTCTTTCTTAATCGCCGGCGCGGATACTCGCGCCGCAGGCGCAGCGCTCTGCTCGCTCAGGATAAAATCGCACAGCCGCAGTAGACAAAGCTCCGCCGCGATGCGTCTGTTTCTCGCGGATCTGAGCGATGAAATGGTTTTTTCAAGCTCGTCAAGCCCGCCGAGAAGGAGAGCGCTGTCAACACCCTCCGCCATGCGCGCAAGCTCGTCGGTCGAAAAGCCGCCCTTTATAAGCGAAGCGCCGCCCTTGGGAACGAGCTTCACAATCAGCAGATCTCTATATAATTCGGCAAGCCTGTCGAGGACGGAGGAAACGTCGCGCCCCGCGGCATAAAGCTCGTCGAGAATGCGGATAGTCTCGCCGCCGTCATGCGCCGCAACGGCGCTGAACATCCGGCATACCTCTTCCGAATCGGCAATGCCTATCGCGTTTATTACGCGCTCGCGCGTAACCTCTCCGCCCGAACACTGGTCGAGCAGGCTGAGCGCGTCTCTGAAAGACCCGTCCGCCATGCGCGCAAGCATCTGGCAGGCTTCGTCTGTAAGCGCTATGCCCTCCTGCTGTGCAACGTAGCTCACCCGCGCCTCAATGTCCTCCTGAGAGGCGCGTCTGAAGGAATAACGCTGGCAGCGGGAAAGTATCGTCGCCGGGATTTTCTGAAGCTCCGTCGTCGCGAGAATGAACATCAGATGCTCCGGCGGCTCTTCGATTATTTTCAGCAGAGCGTTGAAGGCCGAAGTGGACAGCATGTGAACCTCGTCGATAATATAAACGCGTTTGCGGACGGAGGCGGGTGAATATACGGCGTCCTCCCTCAGGGAACGGACGTTGTCAACGCTGTTGTTGGAGGCGGCGTCTATCTCAAGAACGTCGAGAATGCTGCCGTTTTCTATGCCGAGGCATGACGGGCATTTCCCGCAGGGATTGCCGTTTTGCGGGTTTTCACAGTTCACCGCGCGCGCAAGGAGCTTGGCGCAGGTGGTCTTTCCCGTTCCGCGTGTACCGGTGAAAAGATAGGCGTGAGAAAGCCTGTCCTGCG
>JAEEUX010000100.1 GCA_016290695.1 Oscillospiraceae bacterium | reverse complement strand
TCTGACGGCGCAATCTATGCGCCGGAATTATGCGGTGTTGCCTTAGGCAATACCGTTTTAGCCCAAGCCGTATTCCCTGGCAAGAGCCGCAAACGCGGGCATTGAGTTCTTTATCGTCGCCTCGGACACACAGTAGGCCAGGCGCACATATCCGGGGCAGGCAAAAGACGAGCCCTGAACGAAAAGAATATTATGTGCCTTTGCCTTTTCGACGAATTTTTTCTCGTCAGGTTCCGGACTCCTGACCCAAAGATAAAAAGCTCCCTCGGGCTTGGCGCATTCAAAGCCAAGTTCTCTGAGGCCGTTATAGAGAAGCTTACGGTTATTGTCGTAGGCCTCAATATCCACGCTGCAATCTATGCAGCGCGCCGCGGCAAGCTGCATGAGACTCGGCGCGTTGACGAAGCCGAGGATGCGGTTTGATATGGAGGCGGCGCTTATAACAAGCTCGGCGTCGTCCATTTCGTCCGGAAGAACAAGATAGCCGATTCTTTCGCCGGGAAGCGACAGGGATTTCGACCACGAATATGCTACAATAGTGTTGCGGTAATACTTCGTGATATACGGAACGACGGCTCCATCGTAGACAAGCTCGCGGTAAGGTTCGTCGGAAATAATGTAAATGCTCGTGCCGAGCTCCTTTTGCTTAGCTTCCAGAGCGGCGGCAAGCTTCTTTATCGTTTCCTCGGAATATACTACGCCGGTGGGGTTATTGGGGTTATTGAGGATAACTGCCTTTGTCTTGGCGGTAACTGCGGCGGCGAGCTTATCAGCGTCCGGCTGAAAGGTCTTTTCATCGGCTGGAACAGCGATGAGCTTAGCCGAAAAGTTACTTACATAGTTTCCGTACTCGACAAAATAGGGCGAGACAGTGAGACCCTCGTCGCCGGGGTCCAGCAGCGTGCAGAGCGCGACGTTAAGACCACCCGCAGCGCCGACTGTCATAAGAATGTTGTTTACGCCGAAGGCCGTGCCGAAGCGCCTGTTGAGAGACGCGGCGACAAGCTCCCGCGCTTCCTCAAAGCCGGCGTTGGACATATAGCCGTGAAGATATGTGCTTTCCTTCTCGTCAAGAAGAGCCTTGATCGTTTCGTTTATCTGCTTCGGCGCGGGAAAATTGGGGTTGCCGAGGCTGAAATCATATACGTTTTCGGCGCCGTAAATACCGGCAAGGCGTTTACCCTCTTCAAACATAGCTCTGATGGCAGAATTGCCCGCAGCGAGCTTTTTCATTCTATCGGAAATCATCGTTTTATCTCCTAACGAATTTTAAAATCTGATCGAAACTTAAAGGGCGTAAGTGTAACTACAATATACCCATCTTAATCAAATATTTTAGCACTTCTATCCGATTATTACAATATTAAATTGTTCATTTCGAGATAAGTATCGGAATATTTAGCCTTGACAAGCCAAAGGGCTGAAAGTAGAATAAATTAAAGAAGTATGCTTATTTAGACAATTTTCTTCCCGAAAGGATATTATATTATGGATATGAAGTTTTTTGAGGAGCTTGAGGCTAAAATTCCGCACGGCGAGGTAAGAACCCGTTTTGCGCCCAGCCCTACGGGTTATATGCACGTCGGCGGCATAAGAACCGCTCTTTACACTTGGCTTATCGCGCGCAAAGCAGGCGGAAAATTCATACTCAGAATCGAAGATACCGACCAGGAGCGCTTTGTTGAGGGCGCGACGGACGTTATTTATTCTTCTCTTCGTGACGCGGGGCTTACATGGGACGAGGGCCCGGATATCGGCGGCCCCGTCGCCCCCTATGTTCAGACTGAGCGCAGAGGGCTCTATATGCCATTTGCAGAGCTTTTAGTTGAAAAAGGCTGCGCCTATCGCTGCTTCTGCGAAAAAACAGAGTCGGAGGAGGACAGCGGCAATTTTGACCGCGCGGAGGATCCCTGCCGCAGCCTGACTAAGGAAGAATCGGATAGACGCGCCGCCGCTGGCGAGCCTTACGTTATCCGCCAGAAAATTCCGCATGAGGGCAGCACGACGTTTCACGACGAAATATTCGGCGATATAAGCGCGCCGAATGCCGACCTTGACGATCAGGTGCTCATGAAGCGCGACGGTCTTCCCACCTATAATTTTGCAAACGTCATTGACGACCATCTCATGGGCATAACCCATGTAGTCCGCGGAACGGAGTACCTTTCCTCTACGCCGAAATATAATCTTCTCTACGAAGGTTTTGGCTGGGAGCCGCCGGTTTATATCCACTGCTCCCCCGTCATGCGTGACGCTCAGCATAAGCTCAGCAAGCGCCACGGCGACCCGACTTATGATGACCTTCTCGCACAGGGTTATCTGCGTGAGGCGATAATAAATTATATCGCTCTTCTCGGCTGGAGCCCCGCCGGTGAACGCGAAATATTCAGTCTCTCCGAGCTTGCGGAAGCGTTTGATTTAAAGGGTATTTCCAAGTCCCCTGCTATATTTGACATTGTTAAGCTTACATATTTCAACAGCGAATACATACGCGCGCTCAGTCCCGAGAAATTTCTTGAGCTTGCAAGACCCTATATCACGAAGGCTGTTCCCGACGGTATGGACTGCGAGCTTATCGCTTCTCTTCTGCAGCAACGCTGCGAAAAGCTCACTGACATTCCCGAGCAGCTCACCTTCCTTGCCTCCCTTCCCGATTACGGCACCGAGCTCTATGTAAACAAAAAGTCCAAGACGGACGAGGCTGTGTCTCTCGAGATGCTCAATTCCGTCAAGCCCATCCTCGAAGGCATCGACGTATGGACACAGGAAAACATTCACGACAAGCTTATCGCCTACGCCGAGGCTAACGAAATCAAAAACGCCAAACTCCTTTGGCCGCTCCGAATAGCCATCTCCGGCCAGACCGTAACCCCCGGCGGCGCTTTTGAAATTGCTTACCTTCTCGGAAAAGATGAAACAATGAAACGTATCGACAAGGGTGTTGCTCTTCTGAGCGCTTTCCTTGCCGAACGAAAGGAATAATCCTTATGAAAAGATGCTCAATAGCGTTCCTATTAACGCTCGCTTTCATTTTTCTCTGCAGCTGTTCTCCCAAGGAAGCTCCGCTTGAAGAAGCGGATGTCACGGCGTCGCCGGAGGCAACTCCCGGTGAAACTGAACCGACAGATTCGCCCGTGTCCCCTGAATTATCTCCCGAGCCCACGGCGAAGGTGCCGGACGAGAATATTAATTTCGGCTACAAAAAGGAGCTTGTCGCCATCGTAAACGGCACGGAAGTCGCTTTTCAGGCAGTAAAGTATTCCGCGCCTCTTGCGGAAGGTGCGATTGCGCCGGAATTGGAGTTTTTTTTCGATGCGGAAAAATATGATAGTACCGTCACGGATTATAAATACCGGTTCACGCCCGTCGCTGAGGATGCTTCGCCGCTCACCTTCATGGAAATCGGCTACGTGCCTGACGTTTCTCCCACAGAGCTCATGCCCTCGTTCATAGACAGCTATATCGACTTTATGGATGTTGAGTTCATGAATTATTCCAGCTTTGGTAAAAACGCTGTATCCTCGCAAAAAATAGTCGCCTCGAACTTTGATCAGTACGCTGAAGCATTCCTTGTCGAAGCCGGAAGCGGCACGGTTTATTCCGTTTTCAGCTCGACAGAGAAAAACGACGAAAATATTGCGTGGTTCACCGCAATGTGTGACACAGTTTTAATTAAATAATGAATTAAGCCCTCCTGTGCAGGAAATACTATTCGTATTAATGCGGTATTTCTGCTGCGGGAGGGCTTTTACATGCAAAAAACGGTATCAAAATTCATTATCATAACGCTTTCGATTATCGTGGCGGGAACTGTTGCGATATTGGGTCTTGAGCTGCGAAAGCAGCATACCGAACGAGAGAGGCTTGAACGCCTTGTCGACTCCGCTTACGCGCGCTCCTTCAGTACGCTCAGCTCAAGCGTGTTTGAAATGAATTCTTCCCTGCAAAAAATGCTGTACTCCCAGTCCGGCGCGGCGCTCAGTTCGCTTTGTACGGATGTTTTTGCGGCTTCCTCCACGGCACACAGCGCCCTGTCTGAGCTCCCATTTTCCGATTCCGCGCTCGATAACACCTCCGCCTTTCTTGTGCGAACGGGTAATTACAGCTTTTCGATGCTGAAAAAACTCACCGGCGGCAAGCTCCTTTCAGACGAAGAACGTTCCACCCTTTCGGCGCTCAGTCAGGCTGCTGCGATATTATCGCAAAACCTGAACGATATGCAGAGTGCTGTCGAAAGCGGTGAAATAGCGCTCTCCGAGCTGAGCGCGGCAGATGCCAAACGTGGCGAAGCAAGCACTCTCGGAGCAGATATAATGCTCCTTGAAAACGAGTTCCCGGAGATTCCGACGCTTATTTACGACGGCCCGTTTTCGCAGCATATAAAGAGCGACGACCCGGCGCTGCTGCGCGGACGATACGAATTATCGGAGGATGAATGTAAAATTCGCGCCGCGAAATTCTGTGAAACAAACTCTCAGTCTTTAGTTCTCAGTTATGAAACATCGGGTGACATCCCCTGCTATTGTTTCACGGATGAACGCGGGTCGCTGAACGTGAGCGTAACTAAACGCGGCGGCGAGGTTCTTTCTTTCTTAAAAACGAAGGAGCACGGTGAAAATCGGCTCAGCCGCGATGAAGCAGTGGATAAGGCTAAGGATTTTCTTTCCTCGCGGCTCGGTCTCAGCCTTCGCGACAGTTATTGGACAGTATACGAAAACTCAATTCTTATAAACTTCGCGCCGGTTCAGGATGGTTATATTTGTTACCCGGACCTCATAAAAGTTTCCGTCGCGCTTGACGACGGCTCTGTAATCGCATACGATGCGGCGGGCTTCGTTTCCTGCCACGCAGAAAGGCGGCTGCTGGATACTATTTTCCCGGAAAATGACGCGGCGGCTAAGGTTTCAAAAGAGCTAAAAATACTCTCGCACGAACTCGCCATAATACCAAGCGCCGGGAAATATGAGCTTTTCTGCCACGAATTCAAATGCGAAAACGCCACGGGCGATCATTATATCGTCTATATAAACGCAGAGACCGGCGAGGAAGAAAAGATACTCATTCTACTCGAAAACGAAAACGGAATACTGACTATATAAACGAAAGGCAGAACGCCGGATTTTTCGGTGTTCTGCCTTATACTAATGTCATTCATTTTGCTCTTCGGGCGCGTCTTCGGCGGGTACCTCGGGCGGCGTTTCTTCCTGCTGAGGCGCTGCCGGAGCTATGCCAAGAATTTCGTCCCATTTTTCGCGCGTGATGAGTATCTGCCTCGGTTTAGAGCCCTCGAAGGGGCCGAGTATTCCGCGCTGCTCCATCTGGTCAACGAGCCTTGCCGCGCGGGAATAGCCGAGCTTCAGGCGCCTTTGCAGCATGGAAACGGAAGCCTGTTTCGTTTCGAGGATAACCTCGACGGCGCTGTTGAAGAGCTCGTCCACCTCGTCGTCCACTTCGGGAAGGGCGTCATCCGCATCCTTCTTCGAGCCTTTGCTATCCTTCGCAGCGTTCTTTTCGATTTCTTCAAGAATATTTTCAGAATAATGCGCAGTGCTGCGCTCTTTAACAAAATTCACTATCTTTTCGCGCTCATCATCTGTAACGAACGTACCCTGAACGCGCTGCGGCTTTCCGCTGCCAAGCGGGAAATAGAGCATATCGCCCTTGCCGACAAGTTTTTCTGCGCCTGTAGTATCGAGGATTATACGGGAGTTTATGGCGTCCTGAACCGCAAAAGCAATTCGAGACGGAATATTTGCCTTCATAAGGCCGGTTATAACATCGGCCGAAGGACGCTGCGTTGCTATAACAAGATGTATGCCCGAGGCGCGTCCCATCTGAGCAATACGGCAGATAGACTCCTCAACATCCTTCGCAGCAACGGTCATGAGGTCGGCAAGCTCGTCTATGAGGACGACTATCTGCGGCATCGTCTGTCCGCCTTCTGTTTTTATAATTACGGAGTTATAGGAAGCAAGATCACGTACCCCAAGATCGGAAAAAAGCTTATAACGCTTGAGCATCTCGACGACGGCCCATTGCAGCGCGCCTGCGGCCTTTTTCGGGTCGGTAACCACGGGGATGAGGAGATGCGGTATTTCGTTATAAATTCCGAGTTCCACCATCTTTGGGTCGACCATAATAAGGCGCACTTCCTCGGGCGACGCCTTATACAGCAGGCTCAGAATGAGCGAGTTCATGCAAACGGACTTACCGGAACCGGTAGTTCCGGCAATGAGCAAATGCGGGAGCTTCGATATATCGCCGACGATGGGCTTGCCGGAAATATCCTTACCCACGGCAAAGCTCAGTTTCGATTTTTTCTCCGTAAACTCCGGCGATTCGATGATTTCACGCAGCGCGACGACGTTTACGACCTTGTTCGGCACTTCGATACCGACAATGGAAATTTTATTCGGGATTGGCGCTATTCTAACGCCCGTTGCCCCGAGCGAAAGCGCGATATCATCGGCAAGATTTGTGAGCTTGGCAAGCTTAACGCCCTGCTCGAGCTCGACCTCGTATCTCGTTACCGACGGGCCGCGCGTAACTCCGCAAAGGCTTGCGTTAATGCCGAAGCTTTGGATTGTCGCCTCAAGGCGGCGGGAATTCATTTCGACTTCGGTTTTGCCGTCCCCTGCCGCAGAAACAGCAGGAGGCGCCAAAAGATCGGTGGGCGGATAGATATATTCTTCCGTCGCGGTCTCGAGGCTGCCCTCGATTTCCTGAGCGACCTGCTCTGACGCGGCCTTCAGCTCCGCCTCCTCGCGCAGCTTTTCGGCGCGTTTTTCTTCAAGCTCCTCCTGAAGCGGCTTGAACTCGCCGGGATTGACAGCTGCGGAATCGACTGCGGCAGGCGCCTTTTCCGGCTCGGGTTTTATTGGTTCCTGCGCGGAAACGGGGACGCCGTGTTCGCTGATGATTTTATCCGGCGTGGGAACTGCGGGGGTTCTGTTGAAGAAAGATTTTTTCTCTTCCTTCCTGGGCGCGTTTTCTGCATCGGCGCTTATCGGCCCGTCTACCGGGAAATCTATAACACGCCCGGAACGAGCCTTGTTATCCTCGGCAGTCTTAGCGTGTTTAGGTTCCTCCGGTGCAAAATTATCCGCAGGCGGGGCAGCCTTACGCTTCTCCGGGCGAGGCTTTTCCGGTTCTGGGATATATTCATATTCCGCGCGTTCCCTGCCACGGAACCAGTCAACAATGGCGGGAATGGAAATATTGAAGGCCGCAATAAGCAGGAAAAGGAGCGCGACGATAAGGATTACGGAAGAAACGATGCTGCCGAAAAGCGTCTTGAACGAGAGCGCTATAATGCCGCCGATCACGCCGCCGCTGCAGGCGCTCCCCTCGGCAATGCCGCTTGAATACAAAGCCGGGATAAGTCCGCTTTCCCATTTGAACTCCGTCGTGCAGCTAAACAGATGAAGCATCGCGCCGATAACAACCGGGAGCATCATTGAGCAGAAGACTCTGAATCTGACGGGACGTCCTCTGTGGAAAATGAGTATGTACGCCGCGAGCAGAAAAGCCGGAGGAAGAATGTAAAAGCCCTTTCCGACGAGCCCTCCGATGAATTTTCTAAAAACGTCAATCGCCCATCCATCGGAGCTGAAATACCCCGCGAAGGTGAGTATGCAGAGGAAAACGCAGACGAGAGCGCCGATTTCGCGGCGCTTCGGCTGTTTTTTCCTTGCTTGGGCTGTACTTGCGCCCTTTGGAGCGCTCTTTTTCTTACCGCTTGGTTTTTTTGCGGGTGCTTTTTTATTTGCAGGCATTTATGGGCCACCTTTAAAATGTTTATAGATACTGCATTAATTATATCACTTCTGCATAGTTAAGGCAAATCTTTTTTCCCTCGCCGTTTATCTATCTCTCCGTGCAGGTATTCAAGCGCGTCGGACAGGCCGCCGAGCTGGTCAATAAGGCCAATCTCAACGGCACGTTCGCCGTATATTACGCTTCCAACATCGGTTGCAAGCTCGCCTGTCGCCATCATGAGCTTGATTAGGACCTCTTCCTTTATCTTGGAATTGGAGGTAATAAACGCGGTTATGCGCTCCTGAATCTTTTCAAAATAACTGTAAGTTTGCGGAACGCCGATAACGAGGCCGTTGAGCCGGACAGGGTGTATCGTCATCGCCGCCGATGGCGCTATAAATGAGCGTTTTGCCGAAACTGCCAGCGGCACGCCGATACTGTGCCCGCCGCCCAAAACGAGCGAGGCCGTCGGCTTCGTCATGCCGGAAATAAGCTCGGCAAGGCCGAGTCCCGCCTCCACGTCACCGCCGACGGTATTGAGCAGAATAAGAAGCGCGTCTATATCCTCGCTTTCCTCAACTGCCGCGAGCATGGGCATAATGTGTTCATACTTCGTCGTTTTGTTGTTTGCGGGAAGTATCATGTGCCCCTCTATCTGACCGACTATTGTGAGACAGTGTATGCAGCCGCGCTCGGATTTGGCCGTTGATGAACCGAGACGAATTATATCATCCCGGAGCTGGAACGTCGCCGGAGTATCTTCGGTAAATTCGCCGTTTTCGTTGTTATCGTTG
>JAEEUX010000099.1 GCA_016290695.1 Oscillospiraceae bacterium | reverse complement strand
CTTACGTCTGGAATAATCTTCTTCAGCAGTATCAGCGAGACAGAATAATGGCTCCCTACTTTCCGGAGACAGTCGACCCCGACGGTCTCGGCATAACCTGGCACGCTAACCAAAGCAAAATCGCTCTCGCGTCCGGCGGCTTCACAGGACAGGGTTATATGAATGGCCCGCAATCGCAGACGGAAGCGCTTCCTTTTAAGCATACCGACTTTATTTTCTCCGTAGCCGGCGAAGAATTCGGCATGATAGGCTGTATTGTTATAACGGCTCTGCTTCTCGTAATAATCATCCGCTGCCTATACGTCGGCTTCCATTCGCACAATTATATGAACACCGTTATCTGCTGCGGCATCGCCGCGATGATAGCTTTCCAGACCTTTGAAAACATAGGCATGTGCCTTGGACTAACCCCCGTCGTCGGCCTTACGCTTCCGTTTATCAGCTACGGCGGTTCATCTATCGTCTCGTGTTTTGCCGCGATGGGCATTGTATCCGGGATACGAATAAGACCTAACCCCATGCTCAGGAGAAGATACTGACACCTTATAATATTATTATAGCCGCGGCTTCTGCTGCGGCTTTTTTATGTTCATATTTAAAAAATACACAAAAAACATCGCGGGTCTATTGACCCGCGACGTTATATGGAGCGGACGACGAGGCTCGAACTCGCTACCTCCACCTTGGCAAGGTGGCGCTCTACCGGATGAGCTACGTCCGCAAATATGGTGCCTCCGGTCGGAATCGAACCAACGACACGGGGATTTTCAGTCCCCTGCTCTACCAACTGAGCTACAGAGGCAAATGGCGACCAAGAAGGGGCTCGAACCCTCGACCTCCAGCGTGACAGGCTGGCGTTCTAACCAACTGAACTACTTGGCCAAAGACTGATGCAAAGTGGTGGGAACAACAGGGCTCGAACCTGTGACCCCTTGCTTGTAAGGCAAGTGCTCTCCCAGCTGAGCTATGCTCCCATGCTTTTATCTGCCGCAACAGCGATATTGACTATACATCATTAAGTGAAAAAAGTCAATAGCTTTTCGCGAAATTTCTTTTTATTTTTTGTGTTTTCTT
This sequence comes from Oscillospiraceae bacterium, assembly GCA_016290695.1. Lineage (GTDB taxonomy): Bacteria > Bacillota > Clostridia > Oscillospirales > Oscillospiraceae > RGIG6375. The sequence goes on along the minus strand of JAEEUX010000099.1, from coordinate 7,494 downwards.
ATATATGGCAGGCTTGGTAATTTTATCAGCCCATTCTCTCAGCTAAATAGAAGATACGGTCACAGCCTTTTACCGGCGCCGTATCGCTAAGCTCGCCGCACAGTTTCACGCTGCCGAAACCGTTATTCTCAAGAGCTGCGGTGAGTTCCGCCTCCGAATGAGCGTACTCGGTATGTTCTTCGCTCCCTCGGCGCCAAAGCTCGCCCTCGCGCCAAAAAAGGTCCACCCCGTATACGCAGGCGCGTTCATCTTCATAATAATCCGTGCGCCAGACGCAGAAAAGCTCGTCGTCCTCGTCTATATAAGTCTGTCCGTCCATCCTGCGAAACTTATCCTCGGTATTAACGTCAAAAATAACGAGGCCGCCCGGTCGTACAAAATAACTCAAACGGTGGAAAACCTCGTTTATATCGTCGGGATGGATATAACTCATGCCGTCGAAGCTGCAAATCGCGGCATCCGCCGTGCCATACAAATCAAGCTCCGTCAGATCCTGATTGATAAATATAGGAGCGACGGCACATTTTGCGTTTTCGGCGCGTTTTTTCGCAATATCAAGCATTTCGGCCGAAAGGTCGACGCCAATCATCTCATAGCCTTTTTCAGCGAGAGCAGCCGTAATAACCCCCGTCCCGCAGGCAAGGTCAATAACCGTCGCAATCTTCTCAGAGGAAGCCTTAAAAACGCCGTCATAATAATCGGCCCATGCGGAATAATCAACGTCCCGCATAAGCCGATCATAGAACACTGCAAGTGAAAAATACTCGTTCACTTTTCGTCAGCGGTGCTGTCCCCGTCTTCAAGACGAGAGAATACCGTCTCATAACCGCGCGCGCCGTATTGGAGCGAACGGTTGACGCGGCTTATAATCGCGCTGCTTGCGCCGGTAGTCTCCATAATGGCGTTATAAATAAAGCCCTTGTGGAGAAGCTTGGCAACCTCAAAGCGCTGCTCCATAGCCATAAGCTCAGTCATGCTGCAAAGATCTTCAAGAAAAGCCTTTACCTCTTCTTCTGTTTTAAGCTGGAGAAACGCCTTATACATAAGAGTGTTGTCGAGGCGGCGATTATTCTTTTTCATCGGTAAATCCACTCTTTCGTTTATTCTGATGCGCTTTGCAAGCGCTTTTGATTTCAGTCATATATTAGCATATCAATTTAAAAAAGTAAAGAGAATGGTTAAATTAAAATAATTCCCAATTCAGCGGCGTAATAGCAATTATTTACATCGCAATACAAACTTGTTTTTATTGTAAAAAGCGAGTACATATGATACAATACATCCATGTGCAGTTTCCGCTGTAATTACGCCCAAGGGCGAAAGATTCTCGCAAGCCCAAAACATCCATGAGGTGATAAATTTAATGAAAAGACTTATTTTACCAGTTCTTTTTGCCGTTATAATCGCTCTTTTTGCCTGCTCATGCGAGCTTGTGGGGCAGGCTGAAAATACAAAGGAGCCGGAGCCGCAGGCCACCGCCGAAGCCTCCGGTTCAGCCGAAAGCGCCCCCGACGAGGAGCCTCTTCCTTCCGCCGAGCCCACGAACGAGCCTTCCGAAGAGCCTTCCGAAGAGCCTGTCACCGAGCCTTCTGACGAACCGGTTAGCGAATCCGAGCCCAGCCAGGAGGTTAATTCAACCGAGGAAACTCCGGCGCAGAGCGCTGTGGATACCACTGAACCGGCCGAAAGCTCCGAGCCGGATGCTCCGCCCGTTTCCGAAGCGCCCGCGACGCCTGACGCTTCTCAGTATAACCCCACGATCAGCGCTGAAGCAACCGGCAGCGCCGTATTGAAGGAAACCTCCGATTACGGGCAGGAGTATATCGACAAAATGGTCTTCCTCGGAGACAGTACGACCTACGGAATGAAATATTACGCCGTGCTCAAGGACGGGAAAAACACCAACCAGGTTTGGACGCCCTCAAACGGCACCCTTACCCTTTCCTATCAGAGCTTTGCCAGCATCGTTTACCCCGATGAAGGGACGGAAATAACCATCCGCGAGGCTCTTGAAAAGAAGCAGCCGGAATACTTCGTCATCACCCTTGGAGTTAACGGCGTTTCTTTTATGGATGAAGACTATTTCAAATCCGAGTATTCCTCTCTCGTCGCGGACGCGCAGTCCATCTGCCCGAACACAAAGATAATTCTTCAGTCCATCTTCCCCGTCGCGACAAATTATGAATATCTTAAATCAATAAACAATAATAACATTACCGCTGCAAACGGCTGGATTCAGTCCATCGCGGAGGCATATGGCGTCCGTTATCTCGACACAGCCTCCGTCCTCCGTGGGGATGACGGCTGGTTAAAGCAGGAATATCAAAACGGCGACGGCCTCCACCTCAACGAAACGGGCTTCAAGCAGGTCCTTAACTACATTCGCACTCACGGATATCAATAATTCAGGGAGACAGAGAAAAATGAAAACCATAAGAAGACTTTTACTGATTGTTTTTGCAGCTTTATTCGCACTTTCCGCCGCCTCCTGCGGCAGCTCTGAGCCGAGTTATAAGGACGACGCGGCGGTGGAAGACGTTACGACGCAGATAATCGCGGTCAAAGACGGCTGGAGCTTTGTACAAATGCCGGATTCGTATATTTCCGGTGCCATGCAGTTTGACCTTTCCGGCTGCGCTGAGTACGCCGTAGAAATAAACGCGCTCGGCACGAACGTCGATGAATTCGGTGTTTTCAAGGCTTCCGACACCGACTCCGTCGCCGCAATCGAAAAGAGAGTAGACGATTATTTCAAGTTCCGTCTCGATAACTGGATGGACGAATACATGCCTGAGGAGAAGCCAAAGCTTGAAAGCGCCGAGCGCAGGACCTATGGCCTTTATGTAGTTTACGCGATTTTTGACGATTCGACCCGAAAAAGCGCCTTTGACGCCGTCGATTCCTATCTGAAAAAATAATTTATTTATCTCAGAATAAATTTAACCTCCCTGCAAAAAATACGGTTACCGATATTTTTTACAGGGAGGTATTTTCTTGAAAAAGAACCGTTTATTCATCGCATTTCTCATAATCTGTCTCATTCTCACAGCTTCCGTCAACGCAGCGGAACTGATAACTGTATCACTCACTGCAGATAACCATGAAAACCATCCGCCCATCGCTCAGAACTTCGATATAATAACCTTCCGCGGCGTCTCAGTAAAAGGCGATTTCAAGGCCGAGGACCCCGAAGGCGACGATCTGAGCTTTCGCATCGTAAAGGAACCGAGCAAGGGAACCGTTCAGCTTTTCGGTTCAAGCTTCGTATACACTCCCTATGAGGGCAAAAAGGGCAAGGACAGCTTCACTTACGCCGCTGAGGACAGCGTCGGCAATATATCCGAGCCTGCGGAAGTAATAATCAAAATCGAGAAGCAGCACGTCAAGGTCAATTACACTGACATGAAGGGCAACGGCGCAGGCTACGCCGCGCTTCGTCTTGCGGAGGAAAACATTTACACCGGCGAAAAAATCGGCGCAAGCTATTACTTTAACCCAAACGACGACATCACTCGCGGCGAATTTCTCTCAATGTGCATGAGTGCCGCGGGAATCGAGCCGCTCAGCGGTATTGAGAATACTGGATTTTCCGACGACGAGCTTATCCCCATATGGGAAAAGCCCTTCATATCCGCAGCGCTTTACAGCGGAATGATCGGCGGCTATGCCGACGAGTCCGGCAAGCTCGTATTCTCGCCGGATAAGGCAATCAGCCGTGCCGAGGCTGCCGTAATGCTCAATAACTCGCTGAAACTCAGCGACGTTAAGGCGTCTTTATATTTTGAGGATGCGTATATCCCCGTTTGGGCGGCGCAGGCAGCAGCAAATCTCGGTGCCTGCGGCATAGCCTCCATTTCGAGTGAAAACTGCAGCGCGAGCTTGACGCGCGGTGAAGCGGCTCAAATGCTAGTCTCTTCGATAGACATAGTTAAAGAGCGCGGCAAAAAATCACTTCTAAGCTTCAGTTGGTGAACAAAGCCCCGAGGAACGCCTAAACAACGGGCGGACCTCGGGGTGATTTTCTATTTCTTTAAAGCGTCTATTTTTGCTTCATCCGGCGTAACATAAAGGGTCTTGTAATTAGTATATATCACCATTCCGGGCTTTGCGCCAGATGGCTTACGGACATATTTAACACGCGTATAGTCCACGGGAATTTTACTGCCGCCTCGCGCCTGCGAATAGTACGCCGCTATACATGCGGCGTTTTCGAGCGTCGCCTCATCCGGTTCCTCTCCGGCACAGGATATTATAACGTGGGAACCGTGTATCTTCTGTGTGTGGAGCCAAATGTCGCCGCGCATGGCGTCTTTCAGCGTCAGGCGGTCGTTTTGCAGGTTGTTCCTGCCGCAGTAGATAGCAGCACCCGTCTCACTCTGAAAAACGAGAGGCTTTGTTTCCGGTGTCTTCATTTTCTTCTGTTTCGTCTGCTGCTGACGGATATAGCCTTCTTCAACGAGCTCGTTTTTGATATCCGTGAGGTCCTTTTCGCTGTCCGCGCGTTTTAATTCGTCAAGCACGCTTTCAAAGTAATCAAGCTCAGTCTCAGCTGTTTGCGTCTGTTCACGGAGTATTTTCTCAGCGTTTTTCGCTTTGGTATATTGCTTGTAATACTTCGCCGCGTTCTGCTGCGGGCTTAGCCTGCGGTCCAGCGGAATGCTGATTTCCTCTGCGTTTTCAGAATAGAAGTTTTCCGCACGCAGGACTTCGTCGCCGCGCTGCATTTTATAGATGTTAGCCTTTATTATGTCGCCGTATTCACGAAATCTTTCCCTTTCGGCGGCCGATTTAAGCTCCTCCGTCTGAGCGGCAAGCTTCCTCGCCGTCCTGTCACGAAGATTCTTCACTGTTTTCGTAAGCGTTTGGGCGCGCTGCGCGATGCGTTCAAGGCGTTCTTTTTCCGTATAAAAGCTATCAAGCAGCTCCGAAAAGCTATTGAATGAAGCCTGTTTGCAGGCGTCCTCATATTCCTTGACCGGGAAACAGTATATATCGAAGGGAGCAGCATCTCGATAAAGCATCACTGGCTCAAAATCGCCCGAACGGACGCGTCCGCGATATAATTCATAAGCCGCGATAAGCTTCTCGGCAGGGATATCCGAAAGCTTTGCGCTCACTTCCCTGCAGGCGCTGTATACTATCTCCCGCGCGCCGAGCGGCGAAATGCCGCAAAACGCAGAGACGAGCCACTTATCTGCCGTCATGTCCTTCGGCGCCGCGTTCAGTTCGCGCAAAAACGCTTCTGTCCCGCAGGCGAAAAAGTCGTTCTTATCCGGCTTTGGCGGGAGATGATAAAACAGACCGGGCAGAAGCTGCCTTTTTTCCGATTCGGAGGCATCGACGCGGCGGAAACAGTCGATAATACGGGAGTTTTCATCATTAAGGATAAGGTTTGCGTGCCGCCCGAGCATCTCGCAGTAAAGCTGCCTTTGAACGATGCAGCCCATTTCATCCATCGCTTCGAGCGAGAGGCAAATCAGTCGTTCCCCTTCCGGCTGAGTAACGGATAGGATTTTTGCTCCGACGAGGTATTTTCTCAGCAGCATACAAAACATCGGCGGGGTCTGCGGGTTTTCACGGTTCAGCGCCGTAATATGCACCCTCGCGCTGCCGGAGCCTGCCGAAACGAGAAGCCTGCAATTCTTTCCCGGGCCGCGAAGCTGAAATATGAAAACATCCTTTTCCGGCTGCTGAACGCGGTCTATTTTCATGTTCGATATTTCATTATTAAGTTCCGCCGCGAGCGCGGAAACGCATATCGCGTCTAAGGGCATTATTTATCCTCCTCACTCATCCATATAGAAGGCTGAAACAAACGGCGCGGAGAGAGGACAAGACCTCGCCCCGCGCTGATAATTAATTAATTGTAGCGGCGATAATACCGAAAAGCTCGCTTATTCTCTCTTTTTTGCCGGAAAGCCATAGCCAGCCGAAAAGCGCCTCAAGTCCTGTGGCTGAGTGATAATCGGCGACGGACATATTTTTCGGCACGGAATTTACACGGCTGTTGCGTCCGCGTTTAAAGACGGCGCGCTCTTTCTCGCTGAGCTCGGGCATGAGCTCACGAGCAAACTCCGCCTGCGAGCGCGCGTTTACGTACTTTATTGTCTCCGCATGAAGCTTCCCTACCATAGCCTTGCGCTTTGAAATCACCTGTCCGCGAACGAGAAGCTCAAAAACAGCGTCCCCGATATGTGCCAGGGCGAGAGAGCTGAGATTTTCGATTTCAGTCTGCGTTAATTCGGTATCGAAATAATCCTTCATATCAGCCATTCAGCGCCTGGTCAAGATCCCTGATAATATCGTCCACGTCCTCTATGCCGACGCTCAGGCGGATAAGATCTGGCGATACGCCAGCCGCTTCGAGTTCGGCGTCGTTCATCTGGCGGTGAGTCGTGCTGGCGGGATGTAGAACACAGGTTCGCGCGTCGGCAACGTGGGTAACGATGGCGGCGAGCTTAAGCCGAGCCATAAAGGCGCTTGCGCCCGCTTTGCCGCCCTTCACGCCGAAGGAAATAACTCCACAGGAACCGTTCGGGAGATACTTCTGTGCGAGCTTATAGTATTTATTCGACTCAAGGCCGGAATAGTTTACCCAGCTTACCTGCGGATGAGCTTCAAGGAAGCGCGCGATCTTGAGCGCGTTCTCGCAGTGGCGAGGAACACGGACATGGAGGCTTTCAAGCCCGAGATTAAGCATAAAGGCGTTCATCGGAGCCTGAACGGTTCCGAGGTCGCGCATAAGCTGGGCAACGCATTTGCGTATAAAGGCTTCGCCATTGCCGTATTTCTCGGCGTAGACTACGCCGTGATAGCTCTCATCCGGCTGAGTGAGACCGGGAAACTTATCTGCGTGAGCCAGCCAGTCAAATTTACCCGCGTCGACTATTGCGCCGCCGAGAACGGAAGCGTGACCGTCCATGTACTTAGTTGTGGAATGAACGACAACATCCGCGCCCCACTCTATCGGGCGGCAGTTTATCGGCGTAGCGAAGGTATTGTCAACGATAAGCGGAACGCCGTGCCTGTGCGCTGCAGCAGCAAAACGCTCAATGTCAAGGACGCATAGCGAGGGGTTGGAAATGGTTTCGCCGAAAAGCATCTTCGTGTTGTCCCTGAACGCGGCGTCAATTTCTTCGTCCGTAGAATCGGGGCTGATAAACGTGACCTCGACGCCCATGCGCTTCATTGTTACGGAAAAGAGGTTGAAGGTGCCGCCGTAAATCTGTGAGGAACTCACGATATGATCTCCGCAGCCACAGATATTGAACGCGGCAAGGAAGTTCGCCGCCATGCCGGAACCGGTCAAAACGGCGGAGCTGCCACCCTCCAGCGCCGCAATTTTTGCGGCGACGGCGTCACAGGTGGGGTTCTGGAGGCGGCTGTAAAAATATCCGTCCTCCTCAAGGTCGAAAAGCCTGCCCATGTCCTCGCCAGTATCGTATTTATACGTCGTACTCTGCACTATGGGAAGAACGCGAGGCTCGCCGCTTC
>JAEEUX010000098.1 GCA_016290695.1 Oscillospiraceae bacterium | reverse complement strand
TTACGAGCTCGTCGCCGCTGTTCGCGCCGACCTGGAAGGTAAGACCTTCGTTCTTCTCGGTGTTGACCGTGAAGCTGGAAGCACCCTTGTCGGTGACACCGTTAGGCTGATTAGTGCCGTTGCCGAATACCTTGGAGTAGTTGTGCCCGGTGCCACTAGTAATAACATTAGAAGAGGCACCAGAAACGATGTCGTACTCCGTACCGTTTGCAGCAACCGCTCCGGCTGTAGCTGTGGTATCGCCAGTCTCGCTCGTCTGGACTGCTTTAAGGAAATCAACCTTGACAGAGCTACCATCATCATTAGTGAGGGTGAGAGTTTGAGTCTTGTGCGAACCTACTGCACCCGTTAAGTCTAAACCAGAGAAACCAGTGTCAAGATCAGCGTTTTTGTATGTTGCTTCATAAGTATGAGTGGTGGTACCGTTGGTGTTAGTCAGTGTGAATTTTGTTTCGGTTGCGGTGACGTCCGCAGTGATGTTAGTAGTCCATGTTGTACCAGCCTCAAGAGTTGCATCATCAGAAGCTCTTATGTTGTTGAAACCGGTTATAGTCTTACCGTTAGCTGTGCCACTGCCATTTGCGTTATTAACAGCTGTACCCCAAAGCGCGGTGGTTTGGTTTGCACCTGTGCCGAGCGCTGTTGCAGCAGTTCCTAAAGCAAGGTCGTTCTTGTTCTTGGTGTCGAGGTCAGCGGCAGTAAGTTCGTTGAAGGAGACGGTGATGCCATTATCGAAGGTGACGGAGGTATCGCCGGTATAGAGCTTAACGTCCTCGCTGCCGGTCATGGAAGCGTATACGCCGTAGGTAGCGTCCTGAGCGGTTACGCCGCCGGTGACGGAAACGGTGGTGTCCTCGATGGCGGTCATGAGGGTCTTCTGTCCGTTCTCGGTGTTGGAGAAGTCCTTAACGCCGAGAGATACGGAGAAAGCGTCGTCAGCGTCAGCGGAGAAGTGAAGCTTGAGACCGGTGACAGCAGTGGAGGAAGCGGACTGAAGAGCATCAAGCTGATTGCTGGAAACGTGGGCGGTGAAGGTCTGGTCGTTGTCGCCGGTGGCGGTAACGGTCATGCTGCCGTCCTCGTTCATCTTCGCGCTCATGCTGTAGTTGCCGTTGAGAAGAGCGGACTCGGAAGCGTTGGCACCCAAAGCAACGGAAACAGCGGCGTTAGACGCAAGACCGTTGGAAGCAACACCAGTGTTAACGCTGAAATAGTTCGTCGCGTTGTTGCCCATGGTCGCCTGTTTGTCGGTGGGAGCCTTCGCTTCGACGGCTGCGGTCTCCTGCTTTACCTTAACGTTGAAGTTGTAGGCACCGGCGGAGGCGTTGCCGAGGGAGATTGCGAGAGAGTTGTTGCCGAGGTTGGTGTTGGTAACGGTGTTCTTCTTGGTTGCGAGGGAGCCGTCGAGAAGGTTCTTCTTGTTGAAGGAAGTCGTCTTCGAGATGTCATCAAGCTCGCTCTGGAGCTGTGCGAACTCGTCCTGGAGGGCTTCACGGTCGATCTTGTTCTCGTTGGTGTCGTTAGAAGCCTGAACTGCTAACTCACGCATACGCTGGAGGATCTCGGTGGAGCTGGAGAGCGCGCCCTCAGCGGTCTGGATAAGGGAAATAGCGTCCTGGGAGTTGGTAGCTGCCTGGTTGAGACCACGGATCTGGGCACGCATCTTTTCGGAGATGGCGAGACCGGCGGCGTTATCGGCTGCGCTGTTGATGGCATAGCCGGAAGAGAGCTTGGAAACGGAACTGGCTATCTTGTTGTTGTTCTTGGTGTACTGCGTGTAGGTGTTCATCGCAGTAATGTTAGTGTTAATACGCATTATTATTTCCTCCTTGAATTTTTTCCCGCGCACCCGCGTCCTTGCGGGGGCGGTGTTTTGTTTTTGTTTTTTGAAGCGGTCGCGGGGGCCGAAAACCTCCCCGCGTTTTTCGGAAGCTTGGTCTCGGTATGCTGCCCGTTTCCCGGGGGTGAAGCATCGCCTGCCTTTGGCTGCCAGCGGACTCCCAAACCGCTGAAAACCGGGGCGTTTGAAGCATTCACTTCGGGGCGGGAAGCTTATCAAAACCGCCTTTCTTAGCTTCTTGTCTTATATATCGGAAGCTTACCGGAAAACTTTAGCACTTTTCGGATATTTTTTAAAAAATTTTTGCGTTTAGTAACCGTTAATGTGTAACTGTACGGTTTGCGGGCGATGCGCCGGGCTCGCTGCGCCCTGCGGTGCGGCGGGTTTTGGCCCCTCTCGGGGGAGCTGCCAGCCGTAAAGCTGACTGAGGGGTCGTCCGCGCGAAGCGCGTTTTGCTCCCCTTGGATAAGGGGAGCTGTCAGCCGGAGGCTGACTGAGAGGTCGTCAGACTTTGGATTAACCATATTGGTGCCGCCCTCGCGTTAGTTTCCACCCCTCAGACGCCGCCGCTGCGCGCCGTCGCCAGCTCCCCTTATCCAAGGGGAGCGAAAAGGGGTGCGGCGCAGCCAAGGGGAGCGAAATCCCGCGCTTCGCGCGGCGGGCGGTCGAGGTCGCCCGCCCCTACAAACAGTAGTTACAAGTATCAACCAAATTACCCTGTCCCGCGCGTTCACCTCTCAGATTCGCATTGTACGCGAGCCAACTCCCCTGGAAAGGGAGCGAAAAACGGTACCGACTGAGCCATTTGCTCCCCTTGGATAAGGGGAGCTGTCAGCCGCAGGCTGACTGAGGGGTCGTCAGACTTTGGATTAACCATATAACTTCCGTCCGCACGTTACCTTCCACCCCTCAGACGCCGCCGCTGCGCGCCGTCGCCAGCTCCCCTTATCCAAGGGGAGCGAAAAGTGGTGCGGCACAGCCAAGGGGAGCGAAAAGTGGTGCGTCGCAGCCAAGGGGCGCAAAAGGTGCTGGCCGTGTGTTCAGCACACAGAGAGAGGGGCGAAGGATGGTTCTGCGCTGCATTGCACACCGGATTTTCCCTCCCTTTCCAAAAAAATTTTCTGATAATTTTTAATCTTCTATTGCAAAAAATCCTAAAAAATACTATTATTAATTAGTATAGCGTTCAAATTGGGATAATGCGCCAAAAACCCGTTTTGCGCAAATTATGCGACAGGAGGAACAACAATGTCCGGAAGAATATTTCAGAGTGTTATTGTCCAAATGAAAGAGGCCACAGATAAGGTTATCGGCGTTATGGATTCAGAGGGCGTCGTTGTGGCCTGCAACGAGCTTTCTCTCGTAGGAACGCACCTTAATAAAGCTTCGTCGGCCATCGCGGACGCAAGGGAACAGACCGTCGTCTGCGAAGGGAAAACCTTTAAGCTTCTCGGCGGCTGGAACGCGGATTATGATTATGCCGTGTTCGTAGACGGAGAGGACGACGAGGCCCGCTGCATCTGCATCCTCGCCGCCATTGCCTTTAACGAGGCGAAGGTTTACTACGAGGAAAAATATGACAAGACGACCTTCATGAAGAATATTATTTCCGATAATACTCTTCTTGCGGATCTTTACGTGCGTGCCAAGGAGCTCCATATCGACGTTCATGCCCCGCGCGCTGTGTTCCTGATCCGTCAGCAGGATAAGATAGAGGTCAGCACCATCGAGGTTCTGCAGAACCTTTTCCCCGACAGGCAGAAGGAATTCGTCTTCAGTATCAGCGAGACGGATATCGTCCTCATCAAGGAGCTTTCCGTGAACGCGGACTCAAAGGAGATTTCCAAGATCGCCACCCAGATAGAGAACACGCTCAACACCGAGCTTTTCTTAAAGTCCATCATCGGCGTCGGCTCCGTCGCGCGCCATCTGCGCGAGCTTGCCGAGCGCTATAAGGAGGCCATGGTCGCCATCGAGGTCGGGCAGGTCTTCGAGAACGAGAAGATGGTCATTTACTATGATAACCTCGGCATAGGCCGCCTCATCTATCAGCTCCCGACGACGCTTTGCGAAATGTTCCTCGGCGAAGTCTTCAAGAAGAACTCCATCGATTCGCTCGATCAGGAGACGCTTTACACGATAAACAAGTTCTTCGAGAACAACCTCAACGTCTCCGAAACCTCGCGCAAGCTCTTCGTCCACAGAAATACGCTCGTTTACCGCCTTGAGAAGATAAAGAAGCTCACGGGGCTCGATCTGCGTGAATTCGACCACGCGATCGTCTTTAAGGTCGCGCTTATGGTTAAGAAATACCTCGTTTCGAGAGAAGAAGCCAACAAATGAACCCTTAAACACCGCTACAAACCACCCAGCACCCGGAGGAAATTACCCTAATGATTGTCATGAAAAACGTCCGAAAGGAATACGAGAACGGGACTGACGCCCTCAACGGCATCAATCTCGAAATCGAGGACGGCGAATTCGTCTTCCTCGTCGGCCCGTCCGGCAGCGGAAAATCCACGCTCGTCAAGCTGCTCACGGGAGAGATTTCCTGCACGGACGGCGAAGTCCATATAAACGGCTTCGACCTTACCACCATGCGCCTTTCCAGGATGTCCCGCCTGAGGAGGACCCTCGGCGTCATCTTTCAGGATTTCCGCCTCATCCCCAACAAGAGCGTTTATGAAAATGTCGCCTTCGCGCTGCGCGTCGTGGGCGCAAAGCCGAAGAAAATACGCGAGCGCGTTGAATACGTCCTCGACCTCGTCGGCCTCGTCGACAAGAAGGACCATATGCCCGGCGAGCTTTCGGGCGGAGAGCAGCAGCGCGTCGCCATCGCACGCGCTCTGGCGAACAATCCGCGCCTCATTATAGCCGACGAGCCTACCGGCAACATCGACCCGGAGCTCAGCCGCGAGATAATGCAGCTTCTCGTGGACATAAACGCAAAAGGCACCACGATGCTCGTCGTTACGCATGAGGACGAGCTGGTTGACCGTTTTTCCAAGCGTGTCGTCATGATAAAAGACGGAAAAATCGTCAGAGACGGAACAGGCGGGTATTACGGCCATGAGTAGAACAGCTTATTTCATCAAGGAGGCCATGGCGAACATCTTCGGCCACGGCTTTATGTCCCTCGTTACAACGATTACGATTATTTTCTGCCTCATCATCATGGGCAGCAGCAGCCTTCTGGCGCTGAACATCCAGCATATCATCCAGAGCCTTGAGGACGAAAACGAAATGGTCGCTTTCGTGGACGAGGACCTTTCGGAGGAGGATGCGCGGCGCATAGAGTCCTCCATCAGGGCGACGGCGAACGTCGCGGAGGTCCAGTTTATGACCCGCGCCGAGGCGATGGAATCCTTCCTCGAAAAATATGACGATAACAGCCTGTTCCGCGATGTGGACGAGAGCGTTTTCCGCCATAGGTACATCATTTCGCTCAACGATATCGGAGCCATGGAGAGCACGCAGCGCGCCATCGCCCGCATCCCGGGCATCGCGAAGATAAATGCCCACCTTGAGATTTCGCGCGGACTCGTTACGCTGAGAAACATCATCACCGTCGTTTCCGCGGCGCTTATTCTCATTCTCTTCTTCGTGTCTATCCTCATAATGAATAATACGATGAAGATAGCCACCTTTAACCGCCGCACCGAGATTGCCATCATGAAGATGGTCGGCGCGTCGAACAGCTTTATCCGCTGGCCCTTCATGCTCGAGGGTATGCTCATGGGGCTTTTTGCCTCCCTCTGCGCCTTCCTCCTGCTCTGGGGCGGTTATCGACTGCTGAACGACCTTATCACCGGCACGCTCAGCTTTATCCGCATCATCCCCTTCGACGATATCCTGCTCCCCGTGCTCGGCATTTTCTGCGCCGTGGGCCTCGTTGAAGGCGTTTTCGGCAGCGTCGGGGCGATAAAGAGTTATCTGCGCGTGTAAGGCGCTCCGCGCTTCACATGAGACCCGCTGCGCCGGGCTCTCACAAAAATAATACCAATAGTTTAAATATCTGTTTTTGGCGGGGCTTTGCCTCGGCAAAAACTCTTTCGGTCAGCGGAAGCTGACCCTCGCGCCGACCAGCGAAGCGGAGCCGAAAGGCGGGAGCTGAGGCGACGGAGCGCGAGCTTTCAAACGAGAGCCCGGCGAAGCGGGTCTCGTTTGAGTTGTTTGGAGGTTTTTATGAAACGCAGAAAAGACCGTAGGAAATTTTTGTCGGCTGTTCTGGCCGTTTTGCTTGCGCTCGTGCTTATAGGCTCGGTCATGTACCCGCTCATAAGCATGGTGAGCGCTCAGGCCGTCTCCGCCCGGGAGCTTGAAGATCTCCGCAAGCAGGCGGACGAGCTTGCCGCGCAGAAAAAGGCCAAATCCGCCGAAATAGCCGAGCTGAGGGACCAGCGCGCCTCCATCGTCGCGCAGAAAAATAAGCTCGACGAGCGCATTTCCATAACGCTTCTCCAGATAGAAAACCTCAACGGCCAGATTGCCGTTCTCGAGGATAACATCGCGGAGAAGGAGGCGGAGTATCAGGCGAGGCTCGCGGAAGAGGAAGAGCAGAAGGCGCTTTTCCGGGAGCGTGTGCGCGAAATGGAGGAAAACGGCGAGGTTTCCTACATATCAATAGTCTTTGAGGCGAGCAGCTTTTCCGACCTTCTCAGCCGCATCGATTCCGTTACGGACATAATGAACTATGACGAATGGGTCGTCAAGCAGCTTGAGGCGACTCAGGCGGTCACGCTGCGCGCCAAGGCTTCGTTCGAGGCGGGCAAGCAGGAGGCGGAGATGTCCAAGGCGGAGCTGGACGAGAAAAAGCGCCAGTTTGAGGAGGAGCTTGAGGAAGCCAACAAGCTCATCGCCGAGGTCGAGGAGGATATGTACGGGCGCCAGGAGGAGTATGAAGAGCTGGAGCGCCTCGAGGATGAAGCCGCCAAGGAGATAGACGAAATGGTCGCCGAGCTTGAGCGTATCGAAAAGGAGCGCCGCAGCAAGGAGGCTTCCGTCCTCGCAACGGGCAACTACATGTGGCCCTCGAAGGACAGCACCTACGTCACGTCTCTCTTCGGAAACCGCCTGCATCCCGTTTACGGTTATTACAGATGGCACGCCGGCATTGATATCGGCGCGAGCTACGGCACGAACATCTACGCGGCGGACGGCGGCAGCGTCGTCACCTCGCAGTACAGCTCGTCCTACGGCAACTATGTAATGATAGACCACGGAAACGGCAACTATACCCTTTACGCCCACATGAGCCAGCGCCTTGTGGACGTGGGCGACGCCGTTACGAAGGGCTCCGTCATCGGTCTCGTCGGCTCGACGGGCGTTTCCACGGGCCCGCACATCCACTTTGAGATTTACCAGAACGGCGAGCGCGTCAACCCCCTGAATTTCTTCTCGAACTACACCATTACGGGCTGGTAAACGCTGACGCCCGACTATGGAGGTATTCCCCCGTTGAATAAAAAGATTGGTCTGCCGGCGGCGATTCTTATAGCATTCGCCGCCGCTTTCGCGGCTTTTGCCGCGACTTATTTTATAATGGACGGCCTTGGCGACGGCCCGGAAAAGGAGCATGGGCGGCTTTACGCCGAGGCGGAGCGCACAATAAACGCAAGCTTCGTCGGCGAAGCGGACGGTGAGGACCTTTCCGATTACGCTATCGCCGGCATGGTCGCCTCGCTGAATGACGAGTGGTCCTATTATATCTCCCCGCGCGACCTTGAGGCCTATTATCTGCACGTCGCCAATTCCTATATGGGCATAGGCGTCGTTTTCGCGGATTATGAGGGCGATATCGTGATAAGCTCGGTGTACGATGTTTCTCCCGCCGCCGAAGCGGACATCGAGCCCGGCTCGCTGCTTGTCGAGGTGAACGGCGAGAGCGCCGCGGGACTCAGCCCCTCCGAGGCGAGGACTCTCGTGAAGGAAAAGTTCGAGGCTGAGGGCAAAATCGTTTTCCTGCTGCGCCTTCCCTCCGGCGAAGAAAAGGAGTATACCCTCACGGAGGGAACCGTCGAGGAAGAGCCGGTCTATTATTACATGCTTGACAGCGGCCTAGGCTACATCCAGATACTAAACTTCAATTACCGCAGCGCTGACGGCGTAATCGCCGCCTGCGATGAGCTTATAGCCGAGGGCGCGTCGGGAATAATCTTCGACGTTCGCAATAACCCCGGCGGGCAGGTCTCGGAGCTCTCCGCCGCGCTTGACCATCTCATGCCGGAGGGCGTCGTTTTCATGTCGCGGCGCAAGGGCGCGGAACCCGAGGAAATCATGTCCGACGCCGCATGCATAGATATCCCGATGGCCGTTCTGGTGAATTCGGACAGCTACAGCTCCGCCGAATATTTTGCCGGGCTTCTCCAGGAGGCGGGCCGCGCCGTAGTCGTCGGCGAAAAGACCACGGGCAAGGGCCGTGCGCAGTCGACGCTGGAGCTCAGTAACGGCGGCGCGCTGCATATTTCCACGATGGAGTATTTCCTCCCGAGCGGGCGCAGCCTCGCGGAAACGGGCGTCGAGCCGGACATTGAATGCGTTCTTGAAGACGACGCGGCGAAGGAGCTGATTTACGGAATCCTTCCCCTGGACGAGGATACCGTCCTTATGGCGGCTGAAAACGCGCTTCTGGCAGGGGACGCCGGCGTTTCGGCAGAATGAAAAACTAATAATACGCAAATAAAGCTTGACAGTATTTTACAAAGCAAGTATAATACCATGATATACTTTAAAGATGACAGATATCACGCAAAAACTTTCGCAATTATCCGGGCGCGAGCCCATGAAAGGGAGTC
>JAEEUX010000097.1 GCA_016290695.1 Oscillospiraceae bacterium | reverse complement strand
TAATATCCTTTGAAGGTGCGGCGCCGGGAGTTTTGAGTTTCTCCGCTTTTTCCTTATTGGGGATCTGATCCCTCGCAGATGCGTTCATCGCCGCGGCGTCAAGCGTTTTTGCAAAACCCGTCACAGCAGCTTTTTCGGTAAACTCCTGTGGCGTCAAAAACGCGTTGCCGGTAGCGGCGGCGCAAAGCTCGAGAATTCTTGGCACTTTTTCAACCTCCTTTAACCTATCATCATTGAGATGATTTCCGTCGCGATACTGGGCGTCATCTCCGCAAGAACCGCTGCCGCAGTTGCGTCGCTCATGTAGTATATAATAATCGCCATTTCATCCACTGTATACATTTTCTCTATTATGGCGACGGCGCTTGCAACGTCCATTTTGTCGTAAATCCCGCCGAGACGTTCGAGCACGGAAATGCGTTCCTCGTCCGTCTCCGTGAGGATGGCGGAAAAGCTTTTTACGTTCTCTTCGCGGCTGGCAACCGCCACTTCCCGCTCGGAGAGAGCCTTTTTCTCTTCTTCAAGCTCCAGCTCGCGTTTATCGAGCTGGAACTCCCAGTCTTCAAGCTCTTTCTGCCAGCTCTGGAAACGCTGCTCCTGCTCGATGGTGGACATTACCGCCATCGGCTTTTCAAAGCCGATAAGCTCGAAGAGCGATTTGATTACTCCCGTATAGTAGAACGCTGCTACGACGCCCGCTATAATAAGGAGAATGAGGAACAGGGACAGCAGCACCTTACGCTTGCGTCTTCTTCTGCGTTTCTTTTTGTCAAGGTCCGCGTCGTTTTTATCGGACTTCGCCTTTTCCGGGGCTTTTTTCTCCGGTGCATCCGCCGCCGGAGCTTCTGCCGCCGCAGCCGCTTTTGCTTCTGCCATGTCTCTGTTTCACTCCTTTCCGGGAGATTTCTTTAATCCGTTCGTTATGCCGAAGTCTCGGTTACGTCGAGAGTGTTGATTCTCAGAATATCCTCAAGCTCCTTGCTTTCCTTGATAGCCTCTTCCTTCAGGAATTCCTTGTACTGTTCCTCACTGAGCTTTTCAAGAGCTTTTTTATCCTTGTATATCTGGTTTAGCTGTTCCTGTTTTTTATCCGCTATCTGCTGGGCTTTTTTTATCTTTTCAGCCGTTTTCTCAATGTTTTCGCGGGTAAGGTCGATGAAGCTGTAATAATTCCGGTATTCGCCCGCCGTCATACCCTTTGCGCTGTGGGAGTTCATCTTCTGTATCGTGCGGCTGACGGTATCTTCAAGCTCCGTCTTTTCAGCTTCGAGTTTTCTTACGTTCTCGTTCGCCGTCGCAAGCTCCAGCTTCATTTTTCGCTCCTCAGCGACCTTGAGGTCGTATACGGAGTGCATGGTAAAAACGAATTTCGCCATACATTTTCACCTCTTTCGGCTGCCGTAAAGCCAGCCTTTTATTCTGCTTCCGCGCTTATACTCATCATGTCCGCGAGCACCTCGTCAAAGGAGGGTGCCTCATTCGTTTTCTGGCAGAGGAAAGCATTTATTTTCGGGTTAAGGATTATCGCCCTGTCCGTCGCCGGATCGCTGCCCGTTTTGTAGGCGCCTATCTGGATAAGGTCCTTGGAGGCGTTATATACCGCCATGGAGTTTCGTATCATGCCCGCCTTCGCCTGATGCTCCGGCGTAACTATGCTGCTCATCAGACGGCTTACGCTCTGCAAAACATCTATTGCCGGGTAATGGTTCGCGCTTGCGAGCGCTCTGGAGAGGACGATGTGTCCGTCCAGAATACCTCGAACGGTATCGGCTATCGGCTCGTTCATATCGTCGCCTTCGACGAGGACCGTGTAGAGCCCTGTTATCGTGCCCTTATCGGAGGCGCCGGAGCGCTCCAGGAGCTTTGGTAAAATCGAATAAACCGTCGGCGTATAGCCTCTTGAAATGGGCGGCTCGCCTATCGCCATGCCGACGTCGCGCTGGGCAATGGCGAATCTCGTGAGCGAGTCCATAAGGAGCATCACGTTATAACCCTTATCGCGGAAATACTCCGCAATGCTCGTTCCGACGAGGGGCGCCTTAACTCTGAGAAGCGCCGGCTGATCGGAGGTTGCGACGACCAGGACGGATTTTTTAAGGCCCTCGGGTCCAAGGTCGTGCTCAATAAAGTCGTTGACCTCGCGCCCTCTTTCGCCCACAAGGACTATTACGTTTATATCCGCGACGGCGTTTCTCGCTATCATGCCGAGCAGTGTACTTTTGCCGACGCCGCTTCCGGCGAATATACCGAGGCGCTGGCCGCGCCCAGCGGTTATGAGCCCATCTATCGCGCGGATGCCAAGGGGGAAAACCTCGCCTATCCTCTGCCTTGCCAGAGGATTCGGAGGAGCGTTGTCTACTGAATAACGCGCCGCTTCGTCTATCGGCTCGCCGCCGTCCATCGGTCTTCCGAGAGCATCGAGGACTCTGCCCACGAGCTGATCGGAAACCGGAATGTCAAGGGGCTTATGCGTTGATACGACGCGGCTGCCGAAGCCTATGCCTGTCATGTCGCCGAAGGGCATGAGCTGCACGCGCTGATCCTTGAAGCCGACGACCTCGGCGTCTACGCAGCCGCCTCCGACCGAGGCGTATATTTTGCAGATATCGCCCATATTTACCACGGGGCCGTTTGACTCCACCGTGAGGCCGACGACCTTTACAACCTTGCCGCTGTATTCCACCGTTCCGGTGTTTTTTACCCTTTCACGGCAGCGGTGAAGGATATCGTGAAGTGTTTCCACTAGCGAGCCCCGCCTCTCTCATAAGCATTTCCTCCACGCGTTCAAGCTGTCCGGTAATGCCGCAGTCGATTATCTCGGAGTCGGTTTCAATGATGCAGTCGCCGGGGGCGAGGCGCCTGTTTTCCTGAACG
The DNA here is from genome assembly GCA_016290695.1 of Oscillospiraceae bacterium. GTDB lineage: Bacteria > Bacillota > Clostridia > Oscillospirales > Oscillospiraceae > RGIG6375. Next base: position 5,778 of record JAEEUX010000097.1, on the reverse strand, counting down.
GTCAAGGTGTCGCTCTCAAGGCCCAAATCGGTCTGACCGCCGTTAAAGTATTTTGCAAAATCGTCGGCGTTCACGCTGACGGTAACGAATTCGCTCTGTTTGAGCTTTGACAGCTCATAAGAGACGAGGTCTGTAAACGCGGTGTTGTTTTCGTCAAGCTCGGCGCGGATAACGCGGCGGGTTATCTCCATAACGAGAGAAATAACATCCGGTTTGAGTGAATCTATCATACTGTCGCGTTCGCCGCGAAGCTCCTGCGTGAGCCTCATAAGCTCCTGCGCCTCGGCGGCTTTCCTTTTTTCCGCATCCTCCGCCGCCTGGCGCATACCGAGTTCATATCCCTCGGCACGCCCGTCCTCGCGAATCTTTTCGAGCTTGCTTTCCGTTTCCGCTTCAAGGAGCTGCCCATGTTCTCGCGCGTCCGCGCGAATTTTGTCAGCCTCCTGCTTCGCGGCTTCTATTTCCTGCTGAGCCGAGTTCATCAGCTCCTGATATTGCTGTTCCAGTTCCTGGGCGCGGGCTTCGACTTCCCGCTCGCGCGTTTTGAGTTTTTCCTTTTCCGTCGAAAGCAGGTCCGGAGAAGGCTGCGGCGCGGTGGGCTTAGGCATCGGGGCTGTGGCCGGAGCTTCCGCTCCGTTTTTCTCCGCCTGTTCGGCCGTTTCCTCCGGCTCATCCTCAGGCGGCAGCTTCTCCGCAGCGGTTTCGGGATAGATCATAACGCCCTGGCCGAACATTGTGACCCTGTCCTTCGAGACTCTAAACGATGACATCCGAGCCGTCTCCTCTCGAGATAATTATCTCGCCGCTGTCGTCCAGGAAGCGGACGACGTTTACTATCTTCTGCTGCGCTTCTTCCACGTCGCGCACCTTGACGGGGCCGAGAACCTGCAGGTCGTCGAGTATCATTTCCTGCTGACGCTTACTCATGTTGCCGAGGATGAACTCCTTGACCTCATCGGTCGTGCCCTTGAGGGCGACGGTAAGCTCATTTTGGTCAACGTCTTTAAGCACACGCTGGATGGACTGAGGCGAAAGCTTGATGATATCCTCGAAGACGAACATGTTCTTGCGGATTTCTTCCGCAAGGTCGGTGTCCGTCATATCGAGAGTTTCGAGGATGTTTCTCTCTGTCGAACGGTCAACGCGGTTGATTATCTCAACGACGGAGCCGATACCGCCTATCATCGTCTGGTCGCTGGTGCCCATTTGGTTAAGGCGCTGCTCGAGGACGACTTCGGCTTCGCGGATAAACTCGGGGATAACGCTTTCCATGTTCGCCATGCGGCGGACAACGTCGACCTGCAGTTCATTTTCAAGCTCAACGAGGACCTGCGATGACTTCACCGGGTCGAGATAGGACAAAATCATGGCGATGGTCTGCGGGTTCTCGTTCGCGATAAGGTGAACCACCTGTGAAACGTCCGCGCGGCGGACAAACTCGAAGGGGCGAACCTGAATGGATTCGGAGAGCTTGCTGAGGATCTCGTTTGCCTTATCGTCGCCGAGCGCCTTATTGAGAACGCCGCGGGCGTATTCAAAGCCGCCTTCACGAACGAATTTTTTCGCGATGCAGGTTTCGTAAAACTCGTTCAGGACCTCGTCTCTGTCTTCGTCCGTTACTTTTTTCATTGTCGTAACGGAAAGGGTGAGCGCGGCGATCTCGTCCTCCGAAAGGTGCTTATATATTTCGGCGGCGTGTGTTTTTCCTATGCCGATAATGAGTATCGCTGCTTTTTCTCTGTTTGATAGTTTCACGGAAAAACACCTCGCTTTCAGGTTAAGATATTATCACATGTCATTGAGCCAACTCTTGAGGAGCTGTACGGAGGCCTCCGTATCGGCCTCGATAAGCTGTTCGACCTTCTCTGTAATCTCCGACTTTGTGTAGAGGCTTTCGAGGAGCGCCTGGTTCACTTCTTCCGCAGTCGTCATTTTCTCCTTTTCCGCGCCTCCACCGCTTTCTTCGTCGAGCGTTATATCGACGAGGCCGCCGGGCGCGCCCTCAAGCGCGGGTTCGGGAGCAGGGGGAGCGAGAAGCTTCTTCACAAACAGGAGCACCATCAGCACCGCGATAAGTGCCGCGAGGCAGATTGCGAGCGTGATAATGAGCTGGTTGCGGCTGGAACGTTTCATGCCGTCCTGGCTGAGCTGGAGATAATCGGCAAAGCTGAGATCCTCGTCCACAGCCGACTGCACGAAGGGCAGCGCCTCGACGCTTACGTAATTTGCGCTCACGCCGATGGCATTGGCAACGAGGTTCTTCGCCGCCTTCACGACGCTGTCGGAATCGGCAATCGCACTGTTAAGCAGAACCGCGACGGAAAGGTCGGTAACTGCGCCCTTTGCCTTCTCTATCTGGGTACGAACCTCATCGAGCTCGTAGTTGTAAATCTCGGAAATGCTCTCGCTTCTCGCCGCGCCGCCGTCGCCGTCGTCGTAAACGTACTCAGTCGCGGAAACGCCGTTGCTGTCGGTCCCCACGGAATCGTAGGGCTGGTCGCCGCCGAGGTCGCGCACGCTGTCGCGCAGCGTCTCGGAGCTTCTCACGAGGCCGGAGGTCATGCCCTCGACGGGAGGCGCGAACTTCACGGATGAAACGCTTTCATCGTCGAAATTGAGCGAGAGGTTAACGCTCGCCGCGACGTTGCCCTTGCCGAGCGCAGGCTCAAGAACTCTCAGGACCTGCTTTTCAAGAACCGCCTTCATATCCTCGATAAGGACGCGCTGGACGGTGGAATAATCCTCGGTGGAGCTTTCGTCGTTCGCCGCAGCCACGGCGTCAACGCTCAGGATATCGTAAGTCTGCATCGCGGAGTCCACTATGCTGACGTTTTCAAGCCTCAGCGCGGGAACACTCTTTACGACGAACTCGGCGATGGAGCGCGCGTCCTGAACCGTAAGGGTCTGGTTGCGCTCGGGCTCGATCATAACCGCCGCGCTCGCCTCGGTGCGGTTGGCGGAGGAAACGTAAGAGGAATTCGTCGCCATGTTTACGATAACGATGCTGTCCTTAACCTTGTCCATGCAGTTTATCGTGGCTCGGATGTTTTCCTGTAGGGTGTATTGCAGGCGCGTCTGCGTCTCAACGTCCGTGGAGCCGAAGCCGGAACCCTCGGTGAAAAGATTGTAGTTCAGGCCCGTCTTCGGGTAACCCTGAGCCGCGAGGGAAATTCTCAGCTTGTCTGCGACCTTATCGGGAACGAGGATGGTGTCCGTGCCCTGAACCTTCGCGTCGACGCCCTGTTCCTCGAGAAGCGTCATGATCTCGCCCGCTTCGCTCGCGGAGAGGCCGGAGTACAGCGCCGTATAATCCACCTTGTTCATCACGACCGCCATGGAAACGCTGAAAACGATAATAAACACGAGCGCCGCAACGATGATGACTCTCATCATCTTCGACATGCCGCCGACCACGTTTTTGATTTTCTCCCAAATGGACTGCAACGCCTTCATTTCCATTCACCGCCTCTGATACGAAAATATAATTACCAAAAATAAACACCGCCCGAAACGTGAATACGGTTCGGGCGGTACGAAATAATCTTACCGCTTAACTCTTTTTATGAGTCCGAAACCGCATTTTTGTTCTCCTCAAGCCTTTAGGTTACTTTTTGTGTTTTGGGATGGTGCTCAGTTAACTAACTGTAACACTATAATACATAATAAATAATGAACAGTATTTCCCGTTTAGTCTAAACTATATCCCAATACGGCAAAAATTGCGGTTTTTAGACTATTTTTTCGATTTTTCGCTAAAGTTTTTCAAGAAGTCGAAGATATATATTATTTAACCCTTTATTTAGCCCCTATTTTCTCCGTTTTTCATGAGTGCGCTGGGCTTTACGCCGAACTCTTTTTTGAACGCTTCGCAGAACTGGCTCTGGCTCGAGTAACCGCAGCGGAACGCGATCTCGCGGATCGAAACGTCCTTCCGCAGAACCAGCTCGTAAGCCTTTTGCAGCTTGAGCTTCTTGAAGTAAGCGTAAGGCGCCATTCCGTACATTTTGTTGAAGCCGGTTTTCAGCTTCGTGGCGCTGATGCCTATCTCCCGCGCCAGCTCCTCAATCGTGGGCGGGTCTCCCGCGTCGAGCATCATGCGGTCCGGAATGTTGCGGAGCATCATTTCCTCGTAGCTTTCAAAGGCCATCTTCCGCTTGTCCTCCTCGCTTGTCGCGTTGAGGATAAGCCCTGCGGCTCGGAATATGTCGCCCGCTATGTATAGTCCCCTGCTCACCGAGTTGGAGAACCGTGAAACGAAGATTTCTTCGAGTATCGAATAAAGCCACGGCAGCTTTTCATAAACTATCGGCTGCGGCGGAGCGCTGCGCTGCGCCATGAGCTCGCTAATCTGCCCGGCGAATTCGCCCCTCTCCGTTATATGCCGCGCGAGGATGAGCGTAAAACCCGAAATAACCCCGCCGGTGAATTTGATTACGAAGCTGAAAGAATATTTGCCCGGCAGCGGCGTGTAGATAACGTCCTGCTCGCGCATATCCTCCGCCTTGCCCTTGCTTCCGAGGCGGAACTGAGCCGCGCCCTTGGTGCAGCAGCCTGCCGCGATTGTGTCCGCCGGGATGAGGACGGTAATCTCCGCGTTCTCGCGGAAAACGCCCTCGAAGCTTATCGCCGTGAGCTCCGGCAGTGCGCTTGCGACGGAGAAACGCCCGTTCACAAGCCTGTGGCTCAGCGTTACGGATTTGACCCCCGCGGCGAATTCGGACTTCGTCTGCCCAAGCTCGGCTATTTTCTTTTCTGCGTCATCAACGCCGGAAAAGGTGAAGCTTATCAAACAGAACGATCCTTTCAGGCAGCTAACCTAATGGTAACTACACTATATAAAATAAATTAACCGTTTTCGTGTAAGGATATTTTAAGGGATTTATTTGTATTTTGCAATGTTTTTTCAATAATTTCACTTTTTTTAGCGCAAAGCACAAAATTAAACTTACTTTTTGTATCATATAGGTAAAATGTTTTAGCCAATATGTGCATTTTGCATCTTTTGCAATTTGTGTTTTGTGCATTTATATGATTTTTATAAAGTTTCTCCACATCTTAACATTTCTACCAGTATTATTTTTCCAACATATTATATTGTTATTATATATTATAAATGTATATTCTTTAATATTTCCCGCAATACGAATGCCGGTTTCCGGGATGCAGCTAACATCCGATACCTCGCATGCTAACATACATTAATATAATCAGTTTCACTTCGCAACATGAGACCATGTGCTGCGTGTGTTGCGTGCTGCGCCTGTTGTGTGTGTTTAGTTTTTATTGTGAGCTGTGTTTTGAGTCGTGTTGCAGCAGCTGCACGATTGTCCCCCCCTTGCTTCCCTTGCTTCCCTTGCTTACGCCGCACCACTTTTGCTCCCCTTGCTTGCGCCGCACCCCTTTTGCTCCCCTTAGCTGTGCCGCACCCTTTTTGCTCCCCTTGGATAAGGGGAGCTGGCGACGGCGCGAAGCGGCGGCGTCTGAGGGGTGGAAGGTCACGCGAGGACGGAACCCTTTTTCGCTCCCCTTCCAGGGGAGCTGGCTCGCGTGAAAGGCGAGTCTGAGAGGTGGCCGCGCGGGACAGGGTAATTTGGTTGATACCTGTAACTACTGTTTGTAGGGGCGGGCGACCTCGACCGCCCGCCGCGCGAAGCGCGGGATTTCGCTCCCTATTGGCTGCGCCGCACCCTTTTTCGCTCCCCTTGGATAAGGGGAGCGAAGGCGCTTCGCGGGGGGGCGGCGTCTGAGGGGTGGAGGGTCACACGAGGGGGGCACCGG
>JAEEUX010000096.1 GCA_016290695.1 Oscillospiraceae bacterium | reverse complement strand
CAAAGTATTACCTGCGTTTTTTGAACAATCTGACGAAAATCCTGACGGCGCAATCTATGCGCCGGAATTATGCGGTGTTGCCCTAATAATTTTCGGCACTAAAAAGAAGCCGCGTGAAAAACTTCGCCCTGTCCTCTATGTGATTGTTCTGCTGCGTAGACGGTATTCCGGGCAAAGTATTTAGTATGGAGAAAGCTCAATGTATTCAAACAAAAAGATTGCCATTGAAATTGATCTGGAAAAGGGTACTTTATTCCTTTTCCAGAACGAGATATGGGATAAAACAAAATATTATGAGCCCATGCACGAGTATAACTACAGCGATTTGCTGTACCTATTTGTTAATCGTTACGTTCCGGAGTCGGACAGAGAGAGGCTGAGAGAAACTCTGTCTCTTTCGGCGATTAAGAAGCATTTCGCGGAAAACGGCTCTACGCTCTATTCTGAGTTCCTTATGAACATAACGGAGGAGCGCGTGCCTGTGCTGTATCAGGTTACGCTCCTTTCTCCGGTGAACGGAAAGTGCCGCGGCATAATAGAGCAGAGCGAGGACTCCGATAAACCCAACGAGAGCATGAGCTTCAACGCCGAGCATGACCCGCTGACGCATCTTTTGAACAGAAATGCCTTTGACAAGGCTGTAAAAAGGGCGCTTTCGGAGGAAAACGCGCGCGGCGCTTTTTATATGCTCGATATAGACAATTTTAAATCCATAAATGATAGATTCGGGCATACAATGGGCGACGCCATGCTAAAAAAGACGGCAGACTGGATGACTGCTATTCTTCCGCCTAAAGCGATAATCGGGCGCTTCGGCGGAGATGAATTCGTAGCCTACGTTCCGTTTGAGGATGGAGACACGGAGCAAACGGCGAAGCGATACGGCGAAAAAATAATACTGACCTCTAAAATGGTGGAAGAAATTCCGAATTTTTCGTGCAGTATCGGCGTTTCCCTCTACCCGCAGCATGCCGCTACACATCCCGAACTGTTTGAAAAAGCCGACCAGACGCTTTATTTCGTCAAGGAAAACGGCAAGGGCGGCTGCGAGATATATAATAACTCTATCCCGTTCATTGGCTCGGCTGTAAAACATAAGAAAACCGGGCTGTTCGGCGCATACAGAATTGAGCTCTTTATCGGAACACTCATTCTTGTAGCGGCAGCAAGCTTTATTTTCCTTATTCTGGCGTATTTTGACACTCTTGACGAGCTTACTATCAACGAGGGCTCGAATTATCTTGTGAATATGGCAGAATCAACCCTTGATGAAACAAACTCAAAGCTGTACACGTGTCAGGAGCAGCTTCATACCGTTGAGAAGAGCATCGCGTTCATAGGAGACCATGCCGATTACATGAATAAGCTTGCTTTTCTCGAAAGCTTTGAAAACGCCCTCGGCTGCACTTATATCGCCATGCTTGATGATTCTATGTCATGGCATGCGCCGAAGAGCATGAGAAATCTTTTCCTTCTTACGGAGTATATTGCGGACAACCCCGAAGCCGAATACTGCTATATTAATTTCCCCGACGGGAAACACCAGAACTGCTTTGCCGTCCTCCATCATACGGAAAACATGGTTTTTGACAGATATAATATTAACATTATCGCGGCACTATATTTTGATTCGGATATTTCAAACATCCTTCTTGGAAAAGAACCTATGGAGAACGCCTCTGTTGCCATTTGCTCTTCGGACGGAACGATAGAATATAAGCACAGCAACTGCTTCTTAGAGGATAACGTTTTCAGCTTCCTTGATGAGCTTGATGTCAGGGAATACGACACGCTGGATAAGATTCGTCTTGATTTCCTCAATTCCGAGCCGGGCTTCCTGAATTTCGTTTATAACGGGGTCAGATACGAAGGATACTATCAGAATCTGCTGCAAAACGGCAAGATGTTCTTTTTCTACGTCAAGCTTGACGAGATAAACAGGTATGCCAACAAATTCCTCTTTATTACCCTCAGCGCTTTTTGCGCGGTAATAGCCTTTATCTTTTTGGCACTGATCGGAATAAACCGCCTGAAACGGGGAAAATGGAAGCGACTGAAAAGCATCGCGTATGAGGACAAGATAAGCGGAATGCCGACGCTTGTAAAATTCGCTGAGGAATACGATAAGCACCTGAAAAAGGATAAGACGCCATATGCCATCGTCTGCGTTAAAATCAGCAATATGGCTTACCTTAATTCATACTTCGGAAGCCACGTGGCGGATATGCTTCTCAAGTATATAAGCTGGATGATAAACTGGAGCCTTGATGAAAACGAGATGCTCGCGGCCGTTCCCGGCGCGAAATTCTTCGCGCTCTTACGGCGCGTCGAGGGGAAACCGGTGTTCCGCAGAGTGGGAGACTGGCTTGCCGGAATTGACGGCGGAGTTCATGTGATGAACAGAGTATGCCCCGCTGAAATCAGGGCCGGTATTTATAACTGCGACGACAGTTCTGAGGACTTTGCTCAAATGCTCGAAAAGGCGGAGTACGCGCTTGACGAGGCTATTGACAACAGGAATAATACGTATGTTGTCAGCTTTGACGCCGCGCATGAAAAAGAAATGAACTTGAAAAAGCAGCTTTCCGAGCGCATCGACGGCCTGATAGAGTATGGTCATTTCAAGCTTATGCTTGCTCCGTATTATTCTCTGAGCGACGGGACCCTGAATAGCTATGCCGCCGTTCTGCAATGCCAGATGGACGGCGAGAAAATTGATTTTCCGAGCGAATATATCCAGCCTGAACGGAGAACGGATATATTCTGCGAGCTTTCTCTTTACGCTCTCGAAAGAGTATGCGGCGATTTGACATATCTCAGAGACAACGGGCTCAAGCTTCACAAGATAAGATGTGCTTTTTCTCCCGCGGTTATTGATATAGACTCCTATATAAACCGTGCTGCCTCGATTATCCTTAAATACGGCGCTCCAAAGGAGTTTATAAGCGTTGAGGTGAAGGCGCAAGAAGTGCATAAATACTTTGAAAGGCTCGAACAGCTTGTGCCCATCCTGAACGCCAACGGCATCGATTTCCTGATAAGCTGCTATACCGGGCAAGAGGCTCACGTTTCGGAGTTCGCAGAGCTTAAACCTAAATGCATTAAGCTGGATGCGTCGTTTTTCGTTGGTGCCAACATCAAGGACGATGCGATTTCTCGAATAAAGGCAATATGCTCTGCCGCCGCAGAGTACGGGATTGAGATTGCGGCGGACGGAGTAAACCATAAGCCGCAGGCTGATTTCCTCGCGAAATGCGGGTGCAGTTATGCGGGCGGAAGCTGTTTTTCAAAGGCTATACCCGTTGAGGCTGTGTTTGAAAACGCAAGAAATATATAGCCTGGCGTATCCCCGGGCTGTCAGGCTGTTTTTCGCGGCGCTGCCGATGACGGTGCTGCGGAATGTGATCGTTCAAGAATAGGAGAACGGTATGAAAGATCTTTATAAAAAATGCGTCTTGATCGTTGACGACGTTGCCTCAAACAGAATTATTCTGAGAGATATTTTTGATTCCGACTATGCTGTTTTGGAAGCACAGAATGGGGAAGAGGCGCTTGAGCTTCTTCGCAGGGAAAACGACCGAATCTGTGTTATGATAATCGCTCTTTCTCTTCCCGGCGTAGACGGATACGAGGTTCTCAAAATAATGCGCGAGGATGAAACGCTGCTTCCGGTTCCCATCATAATCTCTGCGGATAAGGAAAAAGTGGAGAGCCAGATTATGGCACTTGAGCTCGGCGCAGACGATTTCATCATTAAGCCCTTTATTCCGAGCATAGTCCGGCGCAGGGTGCTTAACATTATCACGCGAACGGAAGCTCTTAGAACGGTTGAGGAAAACCGCTACCGTATGAAGCTTCTCCGCTTTTTTGAGATAGACGCCAAAACGGGCATTTACACGAAGGGCCAGTTTTGCAGCGTTACTTCGGAAAAGCTTCTGCTGCACCCGGAGAAAAGATATATTATCATTCGCTGGGACGTAGACCATTTCAAGCTTTATAACGACGCTTATGGAACTGTGAGCGGAGATAATTATCTCAGCAAAATAGGCGAGATGTACAGAACCAAAATCAACGGCATGAAGCATATCCTCACCTACGGACGCTGGGAGGCAGACCACTTCGTAATGTGCTGCGAGAAGGACGGACTCGACCTTGAAGGCCTGTTCAGCATGATACGAGGCTATATTGCCGAAAACTTCCCGGATTACGAATTCGTTCCCCGCTTCGGTATTTTTGAGATTGATAACCCCCGACTTGACGTTAACCTCATGTGCGACAGGGCGTATCTCGCTCTTAAAACGCTGAAAGACAGCTTCGAGGAATACTATGCGTACTATAACGGCACGATGCTTGAGATCCTTATAGAGGAACAGAAGCTTATCCGCGAAATGAAGGACGCAATCGGCAACGAAGAGTTTGAGGTGTATTTCCAGCCGCAGGTTAACTATTATACAGGCGAACTCAGCGGCGCCGAAGCTCTCGTCCGCTGGAACCACCCGACAAAGGGGCTCGTTCAGCCTGACCAGTTCATCCCCATATTTGAAAGAAACGGCGCCATACGCCAGCTTGACGAATTCGTTCTGCACAAGATTTGTACGCTTCTGCGCCAGTGGCAGGACGAGGGGATAAACATTTCCCCGATATCAGTTAATATCTCCAGAAAGGATATCTATAACCCTCTGCTTTGCAGCCGGATAAGGAAAATTATCTCTTATTACGATATTTCTCCCGAAATGCTGCATATAGAGATTACCGAGTCTGCTTATATCGAAGACTCCGAGCAGATAATCAAGGTCGTCGAGGAGTTTAAAAAAGACGGCTTCACAGTAGAAATGGATGACTTCGGTACTGGCTACTCCTCGCTGAACTTCCTGAAGGACGTTCCGGTAGATACGGTTAAGCTCGATATGCGTTTTATCAGCCGGGGCAACAGCTCTCGCGGCGGAAACATCCTCAGCTCCGTTGTAAGAATGGCTCATTCGATGCAGATGGAGGTAATAGCCGAGGGTGTCGAAACGAGACAACAGGCAGATTACCTGAAAAGCATAGGCTGCAAGCTCATGCAGGGTTATTTCTTTGCCAAGCCCATGCTCCCGGAAAGCTTCCGCTCACTTCTTAAAAATAACGCCCCTCTTGTGCACCACAGCGGGGCGAACGCTGCGGAAACAAGGAATATTATGGATTTCCTTGATTCCTCAGTTCAGTCGACGCTCCTGTTTGACAGCTTCATCGGAGGCGCGGCGATAGTGGAGTTCGATGGAAACCGCCTTGAGCTTATACGAGCCAACGACCGTTATTTCAAAATAATGAAGACGAACAGCGAGGATTATTTCGGAGACAGTGAAATACACTTCATCAATATAAGCGACGATACGAGAGACGATTTCATTTCCATACTCTTCGAGACGGTAAAAACCGGAGAAGAGGTCGAATGTGAAATAAAACGGAAAAGCAATACAACGGAAAAACCGCTTTGGCTTCACGTTCGCGCCCGCTGCCTTTCCTCAAATAAGAACCACCACGTCATATACCTTCTCATAGAGGACATTACCGAGCAGAGACTCGCGAAAAACAAGGATGAAAAGCTGGTGGAGGCTTATTCCGTCCTCACGAACAACGTCCCCGGTGGAATGGTGACTATAGTGCATAACGGCGAACATAACACCGTAAGCTTCAATCAGAGAACCGCCCAAATGTTTGGATATTCCGTTAAGGAATACGGCGATATGATCGAAAAGGACGTACTCACGCCCGTCCATCCGGACGACCGCCTGCGCCTGCAGAATGAGTTTATGCACCTTAAGGAGAACAAGGCGGGAAACTTCAGCACGCACTTCCGCCATAAACGCAAGGAGGGCGGCTGGACGCGCGTCCAATTCATCGGAGAGATGATTTCGGGCGGCGCCGATACGCTGGTAAGCGCGATTATTATGGACGCCGAACGCACTGAGCTTGAAGAAAAGCAAAATGGCGATTTGGAAATGCACAGCATGCTGCTCAATTGCCTCTATGATGAGCTTCTATGCGGCATGATGCTCTATAAAAAGGAAAAAAACGGGCTCAAGCTAATCCGTTATAATATGGCTTCTGTTTCGATGCTTGGTTATTCGGATGAAAAGCTTTTCGTTCAGGAGCGCAGCTCCGGCGACGGAGATATGGAATTCGACGAGGCTGTTCAGTATGCTTTCGACACCGTACAGAAGGTCAGCTACGAGCATGAGGTTGAGCGCGTTTCGGGAGAGAAAACCTGGATCATGGAGGTCCTCTACCCGGTTCCATTTGTGGAGGACTCCGGGCTCGTTCAACGCGTAATGTATGATATTACAGCGATTAGAGTTCTCAGCGGCGCAGAAAATAAAAACGTCAGCCGCGTTGAGGGCTTGAAACTCACAGGCGGCGACAATAAGATAGCGCAGTTAGTCGGGCCGATACAAAACGCGAAACTTATAAACGCAAAGGATCAGACCGCTCCTGTTGAAGAGAAGGATCGCGTCACCAGAATTCTAACGGGAGAATCCGCGGCCGGCATCATACAGAATCATCTTAAAGAACGCCCGAAAGACGGCTTTGACGCCTTGCTTATTCTGGACCTTGACGGCTTCGGCTTCGTAAACGAAACGCTCGGAAGAGTAGCGGGAGATATCCTGCTCGGAAAGGTGGCTCTCACGCTTAAAAAGCTATTCCGAAAGGATGATATTGTTGCCCGCTACAAGGACGATCAGTTTCTTGTTTATATGCGCAATGCGATGTCTATGGAATGCGTTATGAAAAAGGCAAGAGCGGTAATAAGTGCGCTTTCCGAGATAGATATAGTCGACGTAGGTTCGGTGCAGTGCTGTGTCGGTGCGGTCGGGCTGAGAAACGAGGATACAAGCGTGGATTTTCTTCTGGATAACGCCCGTGCCGCGCTTAGAGAGGCTAAGAAAATGGGGAAAAACTGCTGTGCGGCTTTTCCGAACTGAAACAGTGGAATATGCGATAAAACAATACCCCCGGGATGCTCTGAAATCTGAGCGTCCCGGGGGCGTTTTTATTGGATATCAGTATTAGTCCCAGCCCTTTGCTTTTCCGCCTTTTTTGCGAAGGGTCATGATAACGACGAGCAGGAGCGAAACGACCGCCGCAAAAGCGGCGAGGAAGAAGTAACGGGAGCTTATTGAAGCGCCGAAAAGGGCAGAGGTTAGGTTGGTGAAGACCTTCGGCGAGAGGAAACCGCCGAGACTCGGAGCGATGCTGGAGGATATGGCGTTGGCAAAGGTCGAGGTTTTGGAGTTTACATAGAGCGAAATGGAGAAATTGCACTGCGGCATGACCATGCTTATCGAGCTGCCGGAGATGAACGCACCGACGAAAATGACCGCGAGCGCGGGGAAAGCGGAACCGGAAGCGTCCGCAGGCGCGGCGAAACGCGCGCAGGCGAGGATGGAGAAACCAACTAAGAGCATGAGGAAGCCGAGCGGGATCATATAGTCCTTGAGCTTCGCTGAAAGCTTGCCGAAGAGAAGACCGCTGCACATTCCGCCGAGCATCTGCACGGCGGTTATGTAGCCGACGATGCTTGCTTTGCCTATATGAAGCTGGTCTATAACGTAACTGGAAAGATTGCTGCCACAAACGCTGTAGGTCATCATAAAGAAGAAAATAATAACGCCGTAAAATGCCACGTTGGGGTTGAATTTGCCCTTGTCAGTGCCCTCGGCACTATATTTTTCCGCCGCGGCCGCCTCGGCGAGCTTTTTGCCAGGAAGGTAAATTAGACACATTATGATGATGGGAACGGCGAAATAGAAGGTGAGGTATCCGCCGAACCAGACAAGGTCGGCCAGAAGGCCGCCGAGTATGCTCATGATTATGCTGCCGATATTGATAAACGAGGTCTGCTGGCCCGTGATCATGCGGACTTCCTCTCTCTCGAAGGAGTCCATCATAAGGCTGGCTGTGGTGGGAATGAAAAGACCCACGGAGATGCCCGTGAAGGCGCCCCAGAGGTACAGCATCCAGAACTCGCCGTTAAAGAGAGTAATGCCCGTGGCGGTGATGAGGATGCAGGCAAGACCCGTGATGATAACGCTTTTTTTCGCTATCCTGCCGCCGGCTTTGGCGATGATGATGGAAGCGAGGATGGAAACAAAGGGGGAGATGAGGTTTGGGAACTGTAAGGCCGTCTGCACGCGCTCGAGGTCAAGGTTCGGGTCGAGCCCGAAATGGGCGATTATTCCCGAAATCGCCGGGGAAACTGCAAGCGCGGGCATCTGGAACATCGCGATGATAAGGATGGTCCAGCGAAGCATTTTGCGGTTTTTCATTATGTAGATTTACCCTCTTTCAAATAATCGAGTTATCACGAATTAAAATTATATACTAATACGGCATTTTTGGCAATATAAAAAACGCAGGGTATCTATTGCGAATTTAATTAATTCTGTTTTTAAAACAGGGTGGTCTTTGAAAAAAGCACCGGCTCATTGGCCGGTGCTTTTAGACTGCAGAGAAACTGTATTTTTGTTTTTGACGGGGCTTCGCCTCGGCAAAAACACCTGCCCCTCGCGCCGACCAAGGAGGCGGGAGCCGAAGAGCGAAGGTGATAAGGGCCGAACCCATGCCGGTTTTGAAGGGCTGATTTGCCCTCAGCCTTCGTTAAAACCCTTGATAATGCCGCAAGCATTGTCTGCGGCTTTT
>JAEEUX010000095.1 GCA_016290695.1 Oscillospiraceae bacterium | reverse complement strand
TCGATATCCGTGATGATACATGTAGCCATCTCGGCAAGCTTTGCCTTATCGTTCTTGTATTTTTGCAGCAGGTTCCATGCTTCCTGGCCGTTATTGAGAGCCGTTATCTTCTCAAACCCAGCCTTGTGCAGGCACTCGATAATCATCTTTCTGAGGAGCGCAGAGTCTTCAGCCATGAGAATGGAGATGTGCTTATGGGCCTCGTCTGCCTCCACAAGAGTAACGGAGCTTTCCTGGATGCCGGTGGAGGGGTTAATCTCAAAGAGGAGCTTTTCAAAGTCGAGAATAAGAATCATCTTATCATCAAGCTTCGCGATGCCGGTGATGATGGCTTCTCTGCCGTTATCTATGACGGCGTCCGGCTGCTGGATGTCCGTCCAGGAAAGATGGTGAATCATCTTTATCTCGTCTACACGGAAAGCAGCGGTGGTCTGGTTAAAGTTCGTGATAATGAATATATCCCGCGTATTTCTCTGCTCTACTCCGAGTATAGTGGCGAGATTAATTGCAGTATAGACCTTGCCTCTTCTTCTGAAGATGCCTTCGATATAGTCGGCGGAATTCGGTACCGGCTGAATGTCGCACTCGCTGATGATTTCTTCGATCTTCGCAACATTTATGCCGTAATCGTTTCCTCCAATGGTGAATTCGAGGATCTCGAGTTCGTTGGTACCGCTTTCAAGAAGAATACTTGTTGCCATTTTTCACTACTCCCTTTGTAATTAGATTTCGTTACTGGTCAGTTCCGTCCGACGCTGCAAACATCTCGGTTATTCGCACGCCGTAATTTTCTTCTATTACTACTACCTCGCCTTTTGCTATGGGTTTGCCGTTTACGATGATGTCCACAGCGTCGCCCGCGAGTCTGTCAAGCATTACTATTGAGCCGTTACCGAAATTCATTACGTCATTCAGGCTGCGCTTTGTTCTTCCCAGCTCGACCGTTACCTGAAGCGGTATGTCGCTGATAAGGTCGAGGTTTTCTCTGTAAGCCTCCGCCTCTGCGTCATAGCCGAAATCCGGAACGACCACCGGCTGAACGGATACCGGAGGCGCCGCAGGCTTGGGAGCCGGCTTCGGTGCTGGCTTGGGAGCGGAGGGGGGAGCCGAAGCTGCCGGGGCCGGAGCGGCTGCGGGAGCAGGAGCAGGAGCCGGAGCGGGTGCGGGGGCCGGAGCGGGCTCCGGTTCGGAGGAAGATGAGCCTCCTCCTATCTGAGTCGCTACAAGTTCCCTCGCAAGGTCAAGGCTCATGAGCTGCATGAGCTTGCTCTTGAGTACGCCCTCGATCTCCATATCAAAGCTTATCCTTACGACAAGCTGGTTATCCTCGAGGAATTTCGTGATATCCTCGTCTGCGTCTATGTAGGTGGCATTCGGGGGAGAGATATTGACTATTCGTCCGAGCATATTGGACATAGCCGTCGCTGAGGAACCTATCATCTGGTTCATTATCTCGCTTATGGCGCTCAAATGCAGCTCCCCAAGGACGAGGTTGCTTTCATCCACCGTGCCGTCGCCGCCCATCATAAGGTCGGTGATAATAGCGGCGTCGTAATCCTTCAAAATAAGAAGGTTCTGGCCCATAATACCCTCGACATAGCTTACGTTTACGACGAGGAACGGGCAATGGTACGCGGAAAGTACGTTTTCCGGTTTAAAAATTTTAACTGTAGGCGTCGTAATAACGACCCTGCGGCCAAGGATGGAGGACATCGTCGTAGCGGAGGTGCCCATACAGATATTGCCAATTTCGCCCAATGCATCCATCTCGATAACATCGAGATAATCGTTTGCATTTTCGGCGACTTCGTCGTTTACTTCAATATTGTCGTAATCCGTTCTGATGGGAGCAACTTCCTGGACGTTTTCATCGGCGCCTTCAAATTTTGAAATATCGAGTTCGCCTGTGTCCTCCTCTGCTTCTACCGATTTGCTGATATCTTCGCCTCGAAGCAACGCATCAATCTCTTCTTGTGTCAAATCCGCCATTCGGTTGCTCTCCTCCAATCATCTTCTGAATTTTTAAAGCGTAATGATTTTTCAGACTCCCGTAGGTGGCTTTGTAAATTGCTTTGTCCTGAAGCATTACGGTAAGCGGCTGGTTAATCGTGTGGTTAAGCTGAATAACATCTCCGACCTGAAGGCGGAGAATGTCGTCAGTCGTCGCGTAAGTGTCGTCAAACACGGCGCGTATTTCAACCGACGCCTCACTGATATAGTTTAGCATCTCAGCGGGATGAGCGTCAACGCTTTTAGCGGTGACTACGGCCAAGCGGTTCTGTGCGCCGAGCTTTTTAAGGATGGGAGCCATTGTCTGCCGGGGAAGGCAGAAGCTTATGACGGAAGAATCTCCGCCAAGCTTAACGTTCATCGTGACAATGAGCACTGCCTCATTATTGTCGCATATCTGAGCAAACTGCATGCTTGTTTCTATACGCTCGAGATTGGAATTGATCGTGACGATTTTGCCCCAGGCTTCATCGAAATAGTTTAGTATCTGCCAGACGACTCGTTCCATAACGACAAGCTCTATCTCTGTAAACTGCCTGTCGTCCCCGTTGACGCTTCTTGAGCCGCCGAGGACTCTTGAAACAACGGAGAATGCAAATTCCTTTGAAATATCAAAGAGAATCGCGCCGCCGAGCGGCATCATATTGATGATTGAAACGACCGAGGGAGATGGTACGGAGTTATAGAACTCCTTGAACGACATTTCTTCTCGGGAAAGAATCTCTATTTCACAGGAGGTTCTCAACAGTCCGACGAGATAGTTGGAAAGAAGATGTCCGAAATTCTTGTAAACCGCGTCTACCGTGCGGATATGCTCTTTCGTGAAGCGGTTAGCCGTTCTGAAATCGTATTTCTTTACGTTTTCTTTTTTCTCCGGCTGAGGCTCCTCTGCCGTGCCCGTCTGAAGAGATCGTAAAAGATCATCAATCTCGGCCTGCGATAATACATCCATCTTTCCTCACCTCCTCATGGTCAAGCGGCTTCGGAAGCCCGCCGCTGTGATATTGTGCGCTCGAAACGCGGCATTCCGAAAAAAGTTTATCGGCTGTTCCGTTTACTGCATTACAAAATCCGTAAACAGGACCGACTTTATGTTTTCTATTTCCAAAACTTCGTTCAGCCTCGTTACGATAGCGTTCCCGAGCTTGGTTTCAACCTCGGTATCCTTAACGTCCGTCTCGGTAAGCCCGCGAAGGATGAACAATATCTCGTTTCGGATGACGAACTGATTCGCGTCAAGAACGGGCTGAAGCTCCTCAGTGTTTGCCACGAGTACTATGGTGGTTTTAAGGAGTTTGCTGCTTTCGTTTACGTTCGTAATAAACGAATCAGACTGCGGGTAATAAGCTACCACCTCCGGGGGCGGAGCATCGTCCCCGCGCAGGAAGAGAAAGTAAGCTCCTCCGCCTATGGCCGCCAAAAGCACCACGGCAATTATAATTATCAGGACCTTTTTGTTTTTCAAGAGCATTCACTCCCACATCTTAATTATAGAAAATAATAAGTTACAGTCAATATATTTTTATAAATGTTTTAATTTTTTTCCATTTGAGTACAAATACAGCTTATTCACTAAGGCATTCTGCACAAGTATGAACGTCAAAATCGGGGTTGAAAGCCGCCGAATCATGATTTTTTCTGTATTACTATGTCAACGCGGCGGTTATGCATCTTGCCCTCCGCGGTTTCATTCGTATCAACAGGGCGATATTCTCCACAGCCGGCAGCAGTAAGCAAAGTGGGATCGATAACATCATAGCTGAGGAGCTTGCGGAGAGTATTTACGGCTCTCGCGGCGGAAAGCTCCCAGTTTGTCGGGTACTGCGCCGTATTAATAGGGTCGGTATCCGTATGTCCCTCGATGGTTATGTTGGAAATTGCCAGGACGTTTTCCTGAATGAGCTGAACGATTATCCCGAGCATTTCATCACTTCTTTGGAGGAGCTGGGCGCTGCCCGAATGGAAAAGGAGCGCTTCGCTGAAACGGATGGTTATGGTGGAATCCGTTCTCATGGCGCTCATTTCATTTTCAAGCCCGTGCGCTTCGATAAACTCGACTATTCGCTCATAGAGATTGTCAAAGGTCTCGCCGATAACGAACATCTCTTCTTCGCTCGCTTCGCCCTCGTCAGGGCCTTCGTCGTTGGTGATGTTTCGGTTTTCGTAGTTGACTATGGGGTCAACAGGGGAAATTGCGCTTTCCTTGACGAAGTTAACGTCGAAGGCGTGAACGACAGAGGAACCTGTCTCGCCCGTGAACGCCTGGAGAAGCATCGCCCATTTTGCGGAGTCAACGCTTGAGAAGGAATAAAGGAGGACGAAGAAGCAAAGCAGAAGCGTAACAAGGTCGCCATAAGTGTCCATCCAGTTATAACCGCCGCCGCTATCCTCCGGCTCGCTTCTTTTCTTTTTCCCTGCCATGGTTCTTCAGCTCCTTTCCTGGTTTCAATTACTTCAAACGGGGTTCGCCACGCCGGGTTCTCGTATGAGAAGCTCCAGCTTCCGGCTCACCTTAGCCATTTGGCGCGAGAGACGGGTGTTTTGCCGAGGCAAAGTCCCGTCGAAAATATCAATCTGAAATCTGACGTTTTGCCGGGTCTGAGGCGGATTATTCGCCGCCTTTATTCTCATCGCTTTTCTTTTCGTTAATCTCGACAGCCTTCTTGGAGAGGAAGGAATTGAGTTTTTCCTTGATAACGCGCGGGTTTTCACCGTTCTGAATGGCGAGAACGCCCTCAAGGACAAGCTCTTTGCGAGTGTACTCTATGCTGCCTATGGTTTTAAGGCGCTTTGAGAAAGGGTTAAAAACGAGGTTGGCCATCGCCGAGCCGTAGAAGGTCGTAACGAGGGCGACGGACATGTTCGGGCCGAGAGAGCTCATGTCGGAGAGGTTTTTGAGCATGTTTATAAGTCCGATGAGCGTTCCTATCATACCAAAAGCCGGAGCATAGCCTGCCATACCGTCCAGCACGTTCCATACAGTCGAATGGCGTGCTTTAGTAGCGTCTATCTCCGTTTCGAGTATGCTTTGTATGAGCTCGGGGTCTGAGCCGTCCACGACGAGCATTATTGCTTTTTTAAGGAAAGGATCTTTCATCTCCTCGGTAAGCTCTTCGAGAGCGAGAAGTCCGTCCTTTCTCGCGATGTTCGCGATTTTGATTATGTATTCGATATCTTCATTATAGTCGCTGTTTTCCTTTTTCAGCGCTATCGAGATGGCAGCTATCGTCTGCTTCACCGCATCGAACGAGAAGGATGCAAGGCCCGCGCATATCGTTCCGCCGACGACTATGAAGATAGAAGCGCCGTCGATAAAGGAGCCGAGCTCGCCGCTCGTCATAATACTGGCGAGAACGCATACCAAGCCGAGGGCTATGCCTATAATTGTATTCATTAGCTGTCACTCCATCATTGAGGAATTTGCCGGCTCCGTCCGGCACGCAGGGGGCTCCGCTCCCGCGGGAAAGCCGCTCGTTCTTTGGGAATTTTCCTGTTCCGTCCGCTCTTCGTTCTCCGGTGCCGCAGACGGAAAGAGGAACTACTCTTCTTCATCTTCCGGCTCCATAAGCTTCGGAGACGACGCGGCAGCGGAGGCTCTTATGGCGCAGCCGTTTTCTCTCGCCATTTGAGCCACCGCTTCCGCAGTTTCGGCAACTACGATCTTTCTTCCCGTCGCCATTGAAAGGACGGTATCAGGAGTTTCCTCCATAAATTCGATAAGATTTTCATTGACCCATATTTTTTCTGTTTTTCTTTTTGTAAGTCTGGTAAGTTCTATCAAATGAATTACCTCAAAATAAAGGCCCGATAAATCCGTTCACAGATACTATGCTATTATCTCTTGAGGTTTACAAGCTCTTCGAGCATGGTATCGGAGGTGGTGATGATACGGGAGTTGGCCTGGAAGCCGCGCTGAATGATAATCATGTTCGTAAGCTCGGTGGAGAGCTGGACGTTGGACATTTCGAGCTGTCCGGACTGGAGCTCGCCGCGGTTTGCATTGCCGGCGAAGTTTATGCTGGCAATTCCGCTGTTGGAGCTCTGCTCGTAAAGGTTGCTGCCCATCTTGTCGAGACCGGCGGCATTGGGGAAGGTGGCGAGAACGAGGCGCGCCATATCGTATACCTTGCCGTCGTCCTCCGCCATCGCGGTGACGACGCCGTAAGCATCTATCGCGTAATCGGAGAACTTGGTGTTTTTCGCTGTGCCGCCGATATTGCGGTTGATGCTTCCGGTGATTTGGATTTTTTCGAGATTCGTAGCGTCTTCGGTCTTGTTCACGATGTCGTTATTGTTTCTGTTCACGACGCCGAGAACGTAGTTGCCCTGCTGGGTAACGAGATAGCCCTGAGAATCGACGGCGAAGTTGCCGTTTCTCGTATAGCTGTAGGACTGGCCGTCGGGATTGAGGATGACGAAATAGCCCTCTCCGACTATTCTGAAGTCGAGCGGCATTTCCGTGTTCTGCGCGCTGCCTTCGGTGATGTCGGTGGTTATGGCTGAAAGAGCGACGCCGAGACCAACCTGCATGGAGTTGCGTCCGCCGAGGTTCCCGTTCGGAGAAGTGGCTTCGCTGATGGTCTGGCTGACAAGGTCTTTAAATGTAACACGGCCCGCTTTGAAGGCAGTGGTATTAACGTTTGCGATATTGTTGCCGATAACGTCCATCGCGGTCTGATGGGTTTTAAGTCCGGAAACACCGGAGAATAATGAACGCATCATAATTATATATCTCCTATCTATATTTTTTCGTCATTTTTTTCGGAAAAATTAGCGTTTTTAAAAAATAATTTATATTTTTTGCTGTGAGATTCAACTAAGGCGTATATTTACTCTTGTTCAGGCTCAGTTTCCGGCAGGGCCTCCGTGCCCCCTTCTGCATCCGTGCTCGCCCCGGCATCCGTGCCTTCGTTCGCTTCCGTGCTTGTTTGGACCTCCGAGTCCTCCGCCTTATCGCTTGTTGAAGCTGTAACGTCCGAATTGTTGATTGCGGCGTCAACCGCGTCCTTCCCCGCGACGAGGGAGATATCGTCTACGCTGATTGCCGTATCGCCGACGACGCAGAAGGCCTTGCCGTTTTTCATAAAAATGCTGTCCACTATGCCGGTATAAACTTCGGTAACGCCGGTATCGGGGTTCAGGATTTCGGCAAGTATATTTTTCCCGATGAAGCTCGAAGCCTGACTCACGGAAAGGGACGAGTTCACGCTCTGCAGCTGCTCAAGCGAGGAGAGCTGAGCAAGCTGGGCGACAAAGTCCGTATCCGACTGAGGCTCGAGAGGGTCCTGGTACTGGAGCTGAGCTACGAGGAGCTGGAGGAAGGTATCGGTATTTACCTCAACGCCTCCGTTTTTCCTCTTGGAGCCGCCTTCATTTGATACAAAATGCAAGTCGGCGGAAGATTGAATAGCATCCATTACTGTTCCCCCTAAACCTTATAATCTACAGGAGCGGCTTCTTCGTAATACCGCGCCGCGGCTTCGTAAACGTCTCTGAGCCCCACGAAGGAAACCTCGGTATCAGCGCGTTCATCGTTTGCAAAGAAGAAATAATTGTTTTCGCGGCCGTTCCGGGCATCCGCTTCGCGCCTGCCTTCGCCGAGGCCCTGACCGCTTTGGCCCGTCTGGCTGTAGACGACCTCCGTTTTTTCAACGGTCACGCCCTTTTCCGCCATACTGTCTACGAACTGCTGTATCTGCTCGGAAAGCATGGTCGCGGCTTCCTTGTTGTCGGTGATTATTTTCGCCGTGAGGGCGTTATTTTCCGTAACGAGAGTTATGGAAACGGAGCCGAGCTCCTCCGGGTCAAGCGCGATGGTAACGGTGTTGCCCGAGGCGTTCACCGAGCGAAGATCGTCTGTAAAGCGCGTCATCGCCGTTTCGAGGGCTTTCGCGAGCTGTTCGTTTTGCTGCGGAGCGGCAACTTCGTTTGCCGTGTTGCTTCTGAAATGGTTTATCGTGAAGTGGTTTTCCGCCGGGTCCGTGGAAACGCGGCGGCGTTCGCCGGCTTCGTCCGCGGCGCCCATCTCCGCGCCGGACTTCGTATCCGTCTGCGCTTCGGCGTCTGATTTGGCTTCGGGAGCGATTTTCCCGAGGGTGTCTTCTTCGCCTGCTGCGGCTTCGCCGACTTCATCCTCCGGTCGGGTTATTTCTGTTTTCTTTTCAAAGCTCGGTTTTTCCTCGCGAACGGCTGTGGGAGCAGCATCCTCGGAGGACTGCGCCGCGTCTTTCGCTTTTTCAAGGGCGGCGTTCACTTCGGAAATGAAGTCTTTCAGGCTGCCGCTGTCTTCTGCGGCCGGGATATTCATTTCCGCCTCGGGAGTCTGGGAGGGCTCCGTCGGCACGGGGGTTGGGTTTTCGTCTGCCAGGCTTGCTTCATGCATTGCCGCGCCAGATATTTCGGCAGCGGCGTCTGCCCGGGCTATGCCGGAAACGGGAGCGATTTCAGGCTTCGCGGCGTCTGCTGCACCGGCGGCCTCAGGGCCTGCCGTGTCCGCTGCGCCCTCGGCTTTTGCCGTGAGCTGGACGAGCTCAATCATTGCCTGTATCGCGAGAACGTCTCCGTCCTCGTGTTCGGTTTTTTCTTCTGCTTCGGGATCAATCGCTTCGTTTTTCTCATCCGCAGCCTTAATATCCTTTGAAGGTGCGGCGCCGGGGGCTTTGAGTTTCTCC
>JAEEUX010000094.1 GCA_016290695.1 Oscillospiraceae bacterium | reverse complement strand
CTCGCGCAGCTGGTTCTGCGTGAACGGCTCGACGGGCGCGCTCCTTGCCGCCGTCCGCGCCGCGCTCTATCCGGGCGACGAGGCGGTTTGCTCGCGCTGCTGCCACAGGTCGGTTTACAACGCGCTTGAGCTGCGCGGGATAAACGTACATTTTCTCTACCCCGAGCGCGAGCCCTTCACGGGGACGCAGTGCATCGTTACGCCCGAGGCCGTCGCCTCGGCGCTGGACGCGCACCCGAACGCCCGCGCCGTTATCCTCACGAGCCCGAGCTACGAGGGAGTTATCTGCGACGTTGAGGGCATCTGCCGCGTTTCTCACCAGCGCGGCGCAGCGGTGATAGTTGACGAAGCGCACGGGGCGCATCTCGGCTTCGGCGCGTTTCCGCGCGGCAGCGTTTCCTGCGGCGCGGATATAGTCGTCCAGAGCCTGCACAAGACGCTTCCCTGCCTCACGCAGACAGCAATAATCCACAAAAACGGCGTTTTGGTGGACGAAAGGCGCATCGAAAACGCGCTCGCCGTCTTTGAAACGAGTAGCCCATCGTATCTGCTCATGGCGGCTATCGACGGCTGCGTGGAGCTTATTTCGCGTG
This sequence comes from Oscillospiraceae bacterium, assembly GCA_016290695.1. GTDB lineage: Bacteria > Bacillota > Clostridia > Oscillospirales > Oscillospiraceae > RGIG6375. The sequence continues at coordinate 8,187 of JAEEUX010000094.1, read as the reverse complement.
AGGGCGAGGCGATTTTTTCCCGCTGGCTCGGTGTGATAAGCGCGTTCCGCGAGAAAACGGCGTCGCTGAAACGCCTCAAAATCATGTCCGGCGAGGGCGCTTTCGCCTTCGACCCCTCCAAAATCGTCATCGGCACGCAAAACGCCGCGATCACCGGCGCGCTGCTCGCGCAAAGGCTGCGCGAGGAATTTTCCATAGAGCTTGAAATGGCCGCGCCGCAGTACGCCGTCGCCATGACGGGCGCGGGCGACACGGAGGAAACGCTTTCGTGCCTCGCCTCGGCGCTTTGCCGAATAGACGCGACGCTTGCCCCGTCGGAAGCGCTCCCGCTCCCCTGCCCCGGCGAAGTACAGCGCGTCTGCCTCCCCTTCGAGGCGGAAAAGGCGGACTCCGAGCCGCTGGAAGCGGCGTCCGCCGCCGGAAGAGTGAGCGCGGAGTACATTTGGGCCTATCCCCCCGGCGTCCCGATAATCATACCCGGCGAGCGCGTGCCCGAGGGCTTTTCCGAGCTTGCAAACGCCTATGAAGCCGCCGGAATACATTTAAAAAGCAGCTTCCGCGCCCTTCCCGATAAAATATATGTTCTAAAAACGCCGTTTTATCTTGACAACGGCGCTGAATAAGATAAAATAGTAATACTGATTATTACGCTATTTTCGCCGCGCGGGGCTTGCCCCTCGCACATAGAAAAGGAGATATTTATTATGACAAGAATCAACACCCTCAATACCCGCGATCTCAGAGGCAGCCTTGCTGACGGCGGCTGCGGCGAATGCCAGACCTCCTGCCAGTCCGCCTGCAAGACCTCCTGCGGCGTTGCCAACCAGCCCTGCGAGAACACCGGCAGAATAAAGACCCTCGCCACCCGTAACCTCAGAGGCAGCCTTGCTGACGGCGGCTGCGGCGAGTGCCAGACCTCCTGCCAGTCTGCCTGCAAGACCTCCTGCGGCGTCGCCAACCAGAAGTGCGAGCATTAATCCGTTAAATGCAGAACCGCCGGAAACACTCCGGCGGTTTTCTGTTGTTTTTTGTGAAGCCAATGTGGGCCGTGGGGCTTGCCCCCGGCATGGCAGTTGGGTTTTGTCTTATGTATAAAAGAAAGCAAGCAGCTCGGTAGGGAACGCTGTCCTCAGTGTTCCGCCCGCGCCATCGGCGCGGTGGTACAACACAACCATATTCGATTGCCGCAAAAAACCTACCGCCTGCACGCGAAACACCGCTCCCGGCGTTTCCTACTGCTTCAATCTCAAAGCTTTTGGGGGAACTATGATACACCAGTATAAGCTTAACGGCTACAACATCGTCATCGACGTATACAGCGGCTCCGTCCACTCGGTGGACGAGGTCGCCTACGATCTTATCGCCTCCTACAAGGAGCTTGACCGCGCTTCGCTTATCGCCTCCGTCATGGCAAAGCACCCGGAGCTTACGCGCGAGGAGGCCGAGGCCTGCTACGAGGACGTCCGCGCCCTCGAAAACGAGGGCCTGCTTTTCACCGAGGACGAATACGGCGATAAGGCCGCCGTCCTCAAGGAGAAGAACAGCGACATCAAGGCGCTGTGCCTCCACGTCGCCCATTCCTGCAACCTCAACTGCGAATACTGCTTCGCAAGCCAGGGCAAATACCACGGCGAACGCGCGCTCATGAGCTTCGAGGTCGGCAAACGCGCTCTCGATTTCCTCATCGAGCATTCCGGCACGCGCCGCAACCTTGAGGTAGACTTTTTCGGCGGCGAGCCGCTCATGAACTGGGAAACCGTAAAGCAGCTCGTGGCCTACGGCAGAAGCCGCGAGGCGGAGACGAACAAGCATTTCCGCTTCACGCTCACGACTAACGGCATACTTATCGACGACGATGTTATTGACTTCTGCAACAGGGAAATGCACAACGTCGTGCTCAGCCTCGACGGGCGGCGCGAGGTGCATGACCGCCTCCGCAAAAACATCGCCGGCGAGGGCAGCTACGATAAAATCGTGCCTAAGTTTCAAAAGCTCGTCGCCAGCCGCGGCGGCGAGGGCTATTACGTCCGCGGCACCTTCACGCACAATAATACGGACTTCACCGAGGATATTTTCCACATGGCGGAGCTCGGCTTTGACCAGCTCAGCATGGAACCCGTCGTCTGCTCGCCGGATGACCCCTACGCCCTCACGGAGGAGGATCTTCCCAAGCTTTTCGAGCAGTACGAAATTCTTGCCAAGGACATGCTGCGCCGCGAAAAGGAGGGCCATCCCATCACCTTCTACCATTATATGATAGACCTCCGGCACGGCCCCTGCATCTATAAGCGCATATCCGGCTGCGGCTCGGGCACCGAGTACCTTGCCGTCACCCCGCAGGGTGAGCTTTACCCCTGCCACCAGTTCGTCGGCGACGAAAAGTACCTCATGGGCAACATCTGGGACGGCGTAACGAACACCGCCCTGCGCGATAAATTCAAGCGCTGCAACGTATACGCCCGCCCCCAGTGCGCCGATTGCTGGGCTAAGCTCTACTGCTCCGGCGGCTGCGCGGCGAACGCTTACCACGCCGAGGGCGATATTACCGGCGTATACGAATACGGCTGCCGCCTTTTCAGGAAACGCATGGAGTGCGCCATCATGATGAAGGCGGCGGAGGCGGAGATGTAATCTCTGCTTCAAACGAGACCCGCTTCGCTGGGCTCTCGTTTGAAGGCGAGAAAGGGTCGGGACGTAATCGCCGCTTTTCCCCGTCACTCAAGCTTTATTTCCAGCTCGCGCAGGCGGACGCTGCTTTTGAATATCCGCACGAGATAGAGAGAGTTGCCCTGCAATGGGCCGAAGACGAAGCTCCCGTCCTCCGCCGTGAAGCAATAGGCGAGGATGGAATCGTCGCTTCCGTTTTCGCCCGCCCGCAGCAGGAGAACGAGCGCGTCGCTCACCGGCTTTTCCGCCGCGTCGAGGACGATGCCGCAGAGCGCGCTGCGGCAGTCCGCTTCTATGTGAACGGCGGTTTTTATCTGCTCTCCCTCTGCGGGTCTGAAGTAGAATTTTGCATATCCGCTCATAATTACCTCCGATATCTTCAAACGAGACCCGCTATGCCGGGGCTTCATTTCATTATATTTTAAACAATACCTCTTTGTGCGCTCGCAGAGCGGGCAAGGATGAAGGAGAGATACAATTTGGCTAAAGACAAAAAGGTTGAACAAATCACAGATATGGACGTTGACTTTGCCCAGTGGTTCACGGACATCGTGACGAAGGCGGAGCTCGTCGATTATTCCGGCGTTAAGGGGCTTTACATTCTGCGTCCCTACGGCTTCGCGCTCTGGGAGAACATTCAGGCCTTTCTGGACAAAAAATTCAAGGAACTGGGCCACGAGAACGTCTCCATGCCCATGCTCATCCCCGAAAGTCTGCTCCAGAAGGAGAAGGACCACGTCGAGGGCTTTGCGCCCGAATGCGCGTGGGTAACTGTAGGCGGCAGCGAGGAGCTTACCGAGCGCCTTTGCGTGCGCCCCACCTCCGAGACTCTGTTCTGCGACCATTGGAGCCACGTCGTCCACTCCTGGCGCGACCTGCCCAAGCTCTATAACCAGTGGTGCAGCGTCATGCGCTGGGAAAAGACCACCCGCCCCTTCCTGCGCGGGCGTGAATTTCTCTGGCAGGAGGGTCACACCCTCCACGCCACGGCGGAGGAGGCCGAGGCCGAGACGAAGCAGATGCTCGAGGTCTACGCCGACTGCTGCGAAAACTTCCTCGCCATGCCCGTTATCCGCGGCCGCAAGACCGACAAGGAGAAGTTCGCCGGCGCGGTGGACACCTACACCGTCGAGTGCATGATGCACGACCATAAGGCCCTCCAGAGCGGTACCTCCCACTATTTTGGCGACGGCTTCGCCAAGGCCTTTGACATAAGCTTTTCCAACAAGGAAAATAAGCTCTCCTACCCTCACCAGACCTCATGGGGCATGTCCACCCGCATCATCGGCGGCATAATCATGACCCACGGCGACAACAGCGGCCTCGTTCTGCCGCCGCGCGTCGCGCCCATACAGCTCGTCGTCATCCCCATCGCGGCGCACAAGCCGGGCGTTACGGAGAAGGCGCGCGAGCTCGCGGAGCTTCTCAAAAACGCCGGCATACGCGTAAAGACCGACGAGAGCGACAACAGCCCCGGCTGGAAATTCGCCGAGTATGAGATGAAGGGCGTGCCCATCCGCCTTGAGGTCGGCCCCAAGGACATCGAGAACTCCCAGTGCGTCCTCGTCCGCCGCGACAGCGGCGAAAAGCTCGCCGTTTCCTTCGATTCCCTCGCCGACACGGCGCTGCGCCTGCTCGACGATATTCACGACGGTATGTTCGCCAAGGCGCTCAAAAACCTTCAGGAGAACACCCACGTCGCCCATTCTCTTGAGGAGGCAAAGGCCATCCAGCAGGAAAAGGGCGGCTTTGTAAAGACCATGTGGTGCGGCGACCTTGACTGCGAAATGAAGATGAAGGACGAGGCGGGCATGAGCTCCCGCTGCCGCCCCTACAATCAGGAACAGCTTGACGACCATTGCGCCATATGCGGCAAAAAGGCCAAGGAAATGGTCATCTGGGGCGTCGCGTACTGATTTTGCAATTTTTTGGGAACATATTGAATACAAGAGCGTCATATTGGTAAACGGCACAATAAAAGCCGCTGTATCAAGGCAACGCCCCATAATTCATGGCGCCGCCATAAAAAGCAAACAAGGAGATACAAATTATGAAAAAGAGACTTCTTGCAGCTTCACTTCTTGCAGTTTTCCTTATCATAGCCCTTTCCGCCTGCGGAGACGGAGGCATCACTAACTTCACAGCCTCCTCAAAGGCGGATTCTAACGGCTACTATCCCTCAGAAAAAGCCGGTTACGGCTCCTATGTCGATTCCTATGACGATTACTATGACGAGGATTATTACGAAGGCGACTATTCCTATAACGAGCCGTCCTCGGCTTCCGCCTCAAATTACTCCGGCATGGTCGGCACCGCCGCGAGGACGGATCCGAACCCGAACAAAAAGATAATCTATACGGCGGACGCCTCGGTGGAAACCCTCCAATTCGAGGACACCGTTCAGGCCGTATACGATATGCTCGATAAGTTCGGCGCGTATATCCAGAGTTCATCCATTTCGGGTGCCGATTACGTTACCGAGTATTACGAAAGATTCCCATATCGCAAGGCATATTTCTCCATCCGCGTCCCCAAGGAGCAGTATACCGCCATGTCCGCCGACCTTGAAACTCTCGGCAACCTTGTCTCCTATTCCAGCAACAGCAGCGACATAAGCGCAAAATATACCGACACGGAGACCCGCCTCGCCGCAAGCAAGGCGGAGCATGACCGCCTCCTTGAGATGATGGAAGCGGCTGAAACGGTTGACGAAATGATAACCGTCGAGCAAAGACTTTCCGAGGTCGAGTATTATATAGACTCTCTCACGGGGACCCTGCGCGAGTGGCAGGATGAAGTCGATTATTCGACGATAAACCTCTCCATAAGCGAGGTTCAGGAGCTCACGCCGGTTCCTGAAACGCCGCCCATAACCTTCTGGGAAAGACTTGTTACCGCCGTTGAGGATTCCTGTGAGTGGCTCGTTGATGCGCTTCAGGACATCGCGATATTCATCGTCGCGGCGATACCCATTCTTATCATCCCGGCTGTTATAGTCGTCGTGATAATCGTTATCGTAAAGCTCGCGAGCAGGAAAAAGCGCGCGAAGATCGCCGCAGCCTACGCCGCGCGCAAGGCCCTTGAGGAAAAGGACGCGGCAAAGCCCGAGGGCGGCTCCGAAACTAAGCCCGAGGACGAAAAACGCTGACGCTGTGCTTTAACGGCACATCCGGGCAAATAAGTGTTTACAGTTATTTAAAATTTGAAAGCTTGCACAGGGCGCACTTAGAGGGTATAATAACCACATACACATAGTAGTTATTATGCTGTATAAGCGGCACCCTGTGCTTTTTCATTGCGCCGTGCGGCTTTTTTCGTGCATTTCGTTTTCTAAGGAAGTGTTACCGTGAACTGGTTCAGACGGTTTATGCAGGGGCGTTACGGCCCCGATTCGCTATCGCTCGTCATGCTGGTAGCCGCGCTTATCATTAACGCCGTGGCGAATTTTACCCATCTGCTTGTTCTCTCCGTTATCGCCTTGGCGCTTTTGGCGCTCGCCTTCTTCCGCATGCTTTCAAGGGACTATAACCGCAGATATTCCGAGAACCAAAAGCTTCTCGGCCTTTGCTACAGAGTCCGCAACAGCTTTTTCCGCCAGAAGGATAAGCTCGCGCAGAGTAAGGATTACCGCTTCTTCAAATGCCCGAGCTGCAAGAATAACCTCCGCGTTCCGCGCGGCAAAGGCAGAGTTTACGTCACCTGCCCCCGCTGCGGAGAGAGATTCATGAAGAAAACCTGATTAAATTTATGTTGTTCCCTGTGTCAATGCTTAGGGCAGAACAAAAGACCGATATTATGTATCAGAGGGTGTAGCGAGTTTCATTTCGCTGCACCCTCTTTTTGACGCATCGCAAGCGCACGGCGCAGGCTCTGCGGTTTCCTTATAAATCTATCATTTCAAATTTCTTCTGAGAATTCTTGCAGGATATCACCGTGGCCGCTGCATAAATTACGGCGGCGCAGCCAAGGGCAACGAACTGGATGCCGAGCCTTTCACCCGTGGTGGTATTCAGGAATTTTAAGCCCGGGAAGAAGTGCAGCGCCTCCGCGATTACAATTATCAAGAGCGTTGCTATGCCGTAGCGCAGGAACGGAAACCCTATTTTGTACGCCGTTTTGAAGAAGCCACCAACGAAAACCACGTTGAAGGCGGCGAAAATAATGAGTTCAAAGGCGAGGAAAACCGGGGAGGGGTTCATCAGCGCGTTTCCGACGTAAGGCCCCGCCTGTGAAAACACCGTCATGCGAAGAAACGTGAGCGCCGCGCAGAGGACGAAGCCCGCAAGCTGAATAACGCAAGTGAAGGCGTATTTTGCCCTGACGAAGCCGCGCTTTTCCACCGGCAGGAGGACCGTATACAGCGTGTCATTAGCCTCTCGCGCGTTCTGGAAGGAATGGAACACGCCGAAGCAGATAAAAAACGCCCCTATAAGTATCGGATAACCGGGCAGCAGCGTCATGAAGGCGGCTGCGAGGAAAACGTAAGACAGCGGCGATGCCGCGAGCCGGAATTCTTTAATCAGCAAGCTTTTCATAAAGCGACTCCTTTTCATAATGAACCATGACGTCCTCCAGCGTATCGCCGTTGCCCGCCTGCGCGTTTTCGCTGAGGAAATCGGCCAGCGGCATCGAGGAAACAAGCTTACCGTTCTTGATATAGCTTATATCGTCGGCGCAGTTTTCAAGGTCGGTGGTGATGTGGGTGGAGAAGAGTATGCTCACGCCCCCGTCGCGCAGAAAGCGGAAGGTTTCGAGAAGCTCCGCGCGGGAAACGGGGTCAAGCCCGCTGGTGGGCTCATCGAGGATAAGAAGCCTTGCGCGGTGGGAAAGCGCGAGGGTGAGGCTGAATTTTACGCGCATACCCTCGGATAGCTGCATTGGCGTCTTGTCCTCGTCGAGCGAAAATGCGTTGAGGTATTTGCGGTAAGCCGCTTCGTCCCAGTTCGGGTAAAATATGCGCGTCACGCTCACAATGTCGCGCAGCTTTTTGCGGCGGTAATAGTCCACCGCGCCGCCCGCGTAGCCGATTTGCTGCTTAATCTCGTTTTCCTGCTCAGGCATGCTCATGCCGAGGATTTTTATCTCGCCGGCCGTAGGGTGAACGAGATTGAATATGGATTTCAGCGTCGTCGTCTTGCCGGCACCGTTGCGCCCGATGAGGCCCATAATGCGCCCCTCGTCAAGCGAAAAACTCACGCCGTCCAGCAGGAATGCCGGGTAACGCTTCATGAGCCCCTGTATTTCCAGAACCTTCATTCTCATCCCTCCTCCGCTTCGCCGACAGCGCCGAAAATATTGCTGTAAATCGTCGTGAACGTGGATTTCGGCGGGATGGCGATGCCGCGTTTTTCATCCCCGAGCAGGAGCAGCGTGTCGCCGGGCTGAATGTCGAAGACCTCGCGTGCCTCTTTGGGTATGACGATTTGGCCCTTCGTGCCTACGGTGACGCTCCAGGCGTATTTTCCGTTTGGTGTTTCCAAGTTCGATCACTCCAAAAAGTATGATTTGTTATACAAAACA
>JAEEUX010000093.1 GCA_016290695.1 Oscillospiraceae bacterium | reverse complement strand
GATTCCCCGTCGCCGGGGACACCCTTGCCTTCGGCTAACGCTTCCCGCTGCCGGGCGCGTTCGGGACTTTCACCCTATAGAACGTGCGCTCGCCGGGCGCACCAGCAAAAACCGCGGCAGCGCTGAAAAACAGCGTTGCCGCGGCTTATTAATTAGGGATTATCGCAAAGGCCAAATCAGTCCTTGAACGCGGGACGGGCAGCGTAAGAGGTGTGCAGGAGCTGCTTTGCCTTGGCGGAATTGGGTTCGCCGAGGAAATCCTTATAGAGCTGCTGAACCTGCGCGTTGTTGTGCGACTGGCGCAGCGCGTTCTTTTCATCCTCCGCGTAGAGGGCTGCGGCTCTCTTCTCCTTATAGGTGTCGAGAATATCGTAATCCTCGTTGGGGAGGAAGCAGGGGCGGACGTAGGGCTGGCCGCCGCCGTTTATGCAGCCGCCGGGACAGCCCATGATCTCGATGAACTGATACTTGGACTTGCCGGCTTTTATATCGTCGAGAAGAAGCTTAGCGTTCTTCATGCCGTGCGCTACGGCGACATTCACCGTCTTGCCGTTTACCTCGAAGGAAGCTTCCTTGACGCCCTCGAAGCCGCGAAGCTCTTCAAACTTGAAGCTGTCGTGCTCCTTGCCGGAAAGCTGCTTGTAGAGCGTTCTGAGCGCGGCCTCCATAACGCCGCCGGTCACGCCGTAGATTGCGCCGGCGCCGGAGGCTTCGCCGAGAAGGTCCTTGTCAAAGTCCTCGTCCGGCAGCTCCTTGAAGATAATGCCGGAGCGCTTTATGAGGTCGCCGAGCTCGCGCGTGGTGAGAACGGCGTCAACGTCCTTGATGCCGTCATGCTGGAGCTGCGGTCTTTCCTTCTCGAACTTCTTGGCAACGCAGGGCATGATGGACAGGACGAAAATATCCTTAGGGTCGAGGCCGTTTTTCTCCGCGTAATAGGATTTTACGATGGAGCCGAACATCTCGTGCGGGGACTTGCAGGTGGAGATATGGCCGAGCAGGTCGGAATAATAGGTTTCGGCGTAGTTGATCCATCCGGGGGAGCAGGAGGTTATCATCGGAAGGACGCCGCCGTTTTCCATGCGGTTTTTAAGTTCCGCAACCTCTTCCATAACGGCGAGGTCAGCGGCGTAATCGGTATCGTAAACCTTCTTGAAGCCGAGGCGCTTGAGCGCGGCGACCATCTTGCCGCCGACGGAGGAGCCAATCTTCATGCCGAACTCCTCGCCCAGAGCCGCGCGAACGGCGGGGGAAGTCTGTACGACGATGTACTTGCCCGCTTCCATAGCCGCGTCCACGGCGGAAATCTCGCTCTTTTCCATGAGCGCGCCGGTGGGGCATACGTTTACGCACTGGCCGCACATGATGCAGGGGGACTTGTCGAAGGAGCGGTTGCCGGCGGGGCCGACGATGGTGGCGAAGCCTCTGTTTTCAAAGCCGAGGACGCCGTTTCCGTGCGCGTTCTGGCATCTGGCTATGCAGCGCCCGCAGAGGATGCACTTGCTCGTGTCTCTCACGATGGAGGGGTTGACCTTATCTATCGTGGTGGGCGTCTTGGCGCCGAGGAACATATCCTCGCGCGCGCCGGTGAGCTTGGCAACATGGAGCAGCTCGCAGCGGCCGTTTTTGTCGCACTGCTGGCATTTCATAGAGTGGTTGGAGAGCATGAGTTCAACGGAGGTGCGGCGCGCGGCTGTTGCCTTCGGAGAGGAGATGGTGATTTCGATGCCCTCGTTTACGGGATATACACAGGACGCGACGAGACCTCTTGCGCCCGTTGCCTCAACGAGACAAACGCGGCAGGAGCCCCTGTTGCATTCGCCGTGATTGAAAGCGCAGAGAGAAGGAATTTCGTAACCGCAGCGTCTTGCCGCTTCAAGAATGGTCAAGCCGTCTTCTACCTGATAGGAATGACCTTCGATTTTTATATTAATGAGTGCCATTTTTCATTTCCTCCCGATTATTCCTTGGTGATGGCGCCGGACTTGCAGTAAGCAATGCAGGAGCCGCACTTTATACATTTTGCAGAGTCTATCTCGAACGGGGTCTTCTTCACTTCGCCCGTTATCGCGCCGACGGGGCAGTGCTTCGCGCAGAGGCTGCACTTTCTGCACTTGTCGGGGTCTATCGTGTACTTGATAAGGCTCTTGCATACCTTCGCGGGACACTTTTTGTCCACTATATGGGCTATGTATTCATCCTTGAAATGCGTTATCGTGGAAATAATGGGGTTTGCCGAGGTCTGGCCGAGGGCGCAGAGAGAGTTGGACTTGCAGGCCTTGCCGAGCTCCTCGAGAGTGTCGAGATCTTTCATCGTGGCCTTGCCCTCGGTGATTTTCGTGAGGATCTCGAGCATACGCTTCGTGCCTATGCGGCAGGGCGTGCATTTACCGCAGGATTCGTCGCAGATGAATTCCATGTAGAACTTCGCGACGTCGACCATGCAGTTGTCTTCGTCCATTACTATCGCGCCGCCGGAGCCCATCATCGAGCCCTTGGCTACAAGATTATCAAAATCTATCGGCTCGTCGAGGTATTCCTCCGTGAGGCAGCCGCCGGAGGGGCCGCCGGTCTGTATCGCCTTGAATTTCTTGCCGTTCGGGATGCCGCCGCCGATATCGTAAATCAGCTCACGCAGAGTCGTTCCCATGGGTATCTCAACGAGACCGACATTCTTTACCTTTCCGCCGAGAGCGAAAACCTTCGTACCCTTGGATTTTTCGGTTCCGTACTGAATGAACTTGTCGAGCCCCTCGCGCAGGATATAGGGAACTGTGGCGAGCGTTTCGACGTTATTGACTATCGTCGGCTTGTCCCACAGACCCTTGACGGCGGGGAAGGGAGGACGCGGACGCGGCATACCGCGCTGGCCCTGGATGGAATTGAGCAGCGCCGTTTCCTCGCCGCAGACGAAAGCGCCCGCGCCGAGGCGGACGTTTGCCCGGAAGCTGAAGCCGGAGCCGAGGATGTTGTCGCCCAAAAGCCCCGTTTCCTCGGCGAGCTTTATGGCGTTTCTCAGCCTCATTACCGCCGTGGGGTACTCCGCGCGGACATAGAAATAACCCTCGCTCGCGCCGATGGCGTATCCGGCTATCACCATGCCCTCGATGACCGCAAGCGGGTTATCCTCGAGGACGGAACGGTCCATAAACGCGCCGGGATCACCCTCGTCGCCGTTGCAGACGACATATTTCTGGTCGCTCTTCTGGTCGTAGGCAAATTTCCACTTTCTGCCCGTGGGGAAGCCGCCGCCGCCTCTTCCTCTCAGCCCGGAGTCGAGAATGAGCTGCACAACGTCCGCCGGATCCATCTTCAGGGCATTCAGAAGTCCCTGATAGCCGCCGCAGCCGAGCGCTTCGTCGAGGCTTTCGGGGTTAATTACGCCGCAGCCATGGAGTGCGACGCGCTTTTGCTTTTTATAAAAAGGTATCTCGTCCTGCTTGGCGATTTTTTTGCCCGTTTCGGGGTCTTCATAAAGCAGACGGTCAACTATTTTGCCGTTTAAAATGTCGGAATTGAAGATTTCTTCTACGTCCTCCACTTTTACGAGGCGGTAGAGCGTATCCTCGGGGTAAATCCTTACGAAAGGTCCCTGAGAACACATTCCGAAGCAGCCGACCTTACGCACGCCAACTTTGTCGCCGAGGCCGTGTTCTGCGATAAGCGCTTCAAAACGCTCCATTATGCCCATCGTGTTCGAGGCTATGCAGCCCGTGCCGCCGCAGAGCATTATGTAACGCTTGCCGTCGGAGCCGTCGAACTTGGAATTTAGCTCAGCAGTACATTTTTGAATTTTCGCTTCAAGCTCTTCGCGCGTTTTGATCATCATTCAGCACCTCCGAGCTTTCTGTATTCATCTATAATACCTGCAACTCTGTCCACGCTCATGTGGGCATAGATTTTGCCGTTTATCGTAACGGCGGGGGCACTGGCGCAGGCGCCGATGCAGCGCAGCGCGTCTATAGTAAACATGCCGTCGTCCGTAGTCTCGCCCGGCTTTATGCCGAGCATTTCGGAAAACTTGTCAATTATCTGCTGCGCGCCCTTAACGTAGCAGGCCGTTCCGAGGCAGCAGCCAATAACATATTTTCCGTTCGGCTTTAGCGAGAAAAACGAATAAAAGGTCACGACGCCGTATATTTCCGCAACGGAAATGCCGGTTTTCGCAGATACAATTTCCTGAACCTCCAAAGGGATGTAGCCATATTCATTCTGAATATCGCTGAGAATCATTATCAAAGGAGTTCTTTCGTTTTTGTATCTGTCGCAGATCTCGGATATTTTCCGCACGGCCGATTCCTGCAAATGAGCCATTTGGTTTCCTCCTTGCAATACAAAGCCGCAGAGCCAGAGCTCATTTCGAGTTGGTTCTACAGCAGGATTTAATTGCACGGCGCGCCCGCCGCAGTAATTTTGATTGCCTTCTTCTTTACCATGGCATATTCTACATCATTTGCAAGGCGAAAACCATTGCCGTTTTGTATAATTAATTCAAAGCCAAGAGGCCATAATTCGGCACGCTGAGACATAAGGTATAAATATTATTGGCAGACCGCTATTAATTATCAATATAAGTAATGGAATTTAACTTGATCTGCATTTTCAAACCGAAAACAGCCTTTGCGCAAGATTTATATATAGGAGCCCTGCAAGAGTCTGTTTTTGCATAAAATGACAAGAAGTTTTAAATTGAAATCTGAATTAGTTTATGCTATAATTCTTTAAATACTTAAATCTGCAATCAGTAATCAGTGAACTCAGTGAACTGCTTTCGTGCTTCCGGCTTATGCCGCGCTCCGCGAAAGCGGCGGAGGGGATGACGCATGGAATTCAACAAATTTACCATCATCACGGGGCATTACGGCTGCGGGAAGACGAATCTTTCCCTGAATATCGCCCTGGATTTAGCCTCGCGCGGCGAAAAGGTCTCGCTTGTAGATTTGGATATCGTCAACCCCTATTTCCGTTCCTCCGATTACAAGGAAACCGTGGAAAAGGCAGGGGTTCACCTGATTGCGCCCGGTTACGCAGGGAGCACGCTCGATTCTCCGGCGCTTCCGGCTGAGATTTATTCTATCTTTGAAACCGACGGATATGTAATAATAGACGTCGGAGGTGACGACGTAGGCGCGACGGCGCTGGGCCGGTTTGCCGCGAAAATTCGGGAGAAGGATTACGACATGCTCTACGTTATCAACAAGTACCGCCCGATAACCGCGGAGGCGGAGGGCGCGGCCGAGCTGCTCGGCGAGATAGAGTTTTCGTCCCATCTCAAAGCGAAGGCAATCGTAAACAATTCCCACCTTATGAACCTTACCACGGAGGGAACCGTCCGTTCCGCACTTTCTTACGCGGAGGAAAGCTCACAAAAGCTCGGCCTTCCCATCAGGTTTACCACCGCGCCGGAGGCTCTTGCTCCGGCTCTTAAAGACGTTAAAAACCTATACCCGATAAAAACTATTGTAAAAACAGTATGGATGTAAAGAGAGGATGAACGTAAGATGCCCAAAATTACCGTAAACGAAACATATTGCAAGGGCTGCGAGCTTTGTATAGCCGCCTGTCCCAAGCATATAATCGCCCTTTCCGCCGACCATATCAACGCCAAGGGCTACCATCCCGCCGCACAGATCGAGGGGACGGAGTGCAGCGGCTGCGCCTGCTGCGCCACGATGTGCCCCGACGTTGCTATTACGGTTGAGAAATAAGAGAGGAAAGGAAGAATAAAATGGCTGAAAAAGTTCTTATGAAGGGCAACGAAGCCCTCGCGGAAGCCGCTATCTGCGCCGGATGCCACCATTTCTTCGGCTATCCCATCACCCCGCAGACGGAGCTTGCCGCATATATGGCGAAGAAAATGCCGAAAATAGGCGGAACCTATCTTCAGGCGGAATCTGAGCTCGCTTCTATAAACATGGTTCTCGGCGCTGCCGCGGCAGGCGTCCGCGCGATGACCTCCACGAGCTCTCCCGGACTGAGCCTCATGACCGAGGGTATCTCATATATTGCCGGCTGCGACCTTCCCGCGCTCATTGTCAACGTCCAGCGCGGCGGCCCCGGTCTCGGCGGAATCCAGCCCTCTCAGGCGGACTACTATCAGGCTACGAAGGCGACCGGTCACGGCGATTTCCAGCTTATAGTCCTCGCGCCCTCCACCGTTCAGGAAATGGTTGATATGGTGTTCCTCGCCTTTGAGCTCGGCGAAAAGTACCGCATGCCCGCCATGCTCTTCTCCGATGGTCTTCTCGGCCAGATGATGGAGCCCGTCGTCCTGCCCGAGCCGGGCCAGGTGAAGATCGCCGACAAGCCCTGGGCCGTCACCGGCCACGGTGGAAAGCGCTTCCACAATATCATCAACTCCCTTTATCTTGAGCCCGATCTCCTTGAAAAGACCGTACGCGAGCGTTATGAGCGTTACGCCGCCGTCGAGCGCGACGAGCAGCGCTGCGAGGAGTTTATGGTAGACGACGCCGACATCGTCCTCGTCGCTTACGGCGCATCCTCGAGAATTTGCCGCAGCGCAGTCGTTTCCGCGCGCGCGGAGGGCATCAAGGTCGGCCTTATCCGCCCGATTACCGTTTGGCCCTTCCCGAACGACGCGATTAAAAAGGCTGCGACTCACGCCAAGGCGTTCTTGAGCGTCGAAATGAGCATGGGCCAGATGATTGACGATATCCGCCTCGCGCTCAACGGTTCCGTTCCGGCGTATTTCTACGGACGCACCGGCGGAATGATTCCTTCTCCGGCAGAGGTTCTCGGAGAGATCAAGAAGATCAAGGAGGGCATGTAAGATGGCCGTTGTATTTGAAAGACCGCACGCGCTTACCGATAAGGTTTTCAGTTATTGTCCCGGATGCCCTCACGGCATCGTTCACAGACTCGTCGCGGAAACGATCGACGAGCTCGGCATAGAGGGCCGCACGATAGGTATTTCCCCCGTCGGCTGCTCCGTTACCGCATATGATTTCTTCGCCTGCGACATGGTTGAGGCTGCCCACGGCAGAGCTCCCGCCGTCGCCACAGGCATTAAGCGCGCCCGCCCGGATAACATCGTGTTTACATATCAGGGCGACGGCGACCTTGCCGCAATAGGCATGGCGGAGACCGTCCACGCCGCGACGAGAGGCGAGAACATCACCGTTATCTTCATCAATAACGCAATTTACGGCATGACCGGCGGCCAGATGGCGCCGACGACGCTGCCCGGCCAGATCACGCAGACGACGCCTTACGGCAGAGACGTTAAGGCGGCGGGTTATCCCATCCGCGTGTGCGAGCTGCTTTCCACGCTCGACGGCGTAAGCTTTGCCCAGCGCGTCACGATCGACACGGTGAAGAACGTCCGCAACGCGAAGAAGGCCATCAAAAAGGCATTTAAGAACCAGGTCGAGGGCAAGGGCTACAGCATAGTGGAGGTCGTCTCCGCCTGCCCGACCAACTGGGGTCTTACCCCGAACGAGGCGCTCCAGTGGCTGCGTGACAATATGCTTCCCTACTATCCGCTCGGCGTTTATAAAGACCTTTATCCCGACGAAGGGGGTGCCGAATAATGAGAACCGACCTTAATCTCGTCCTCGCCGGCTTCGGCGGACAGGGCCTCCTTTTCGCCGGAAAGGTTACGGCCTACGCCGGCCTCGTCGAAGGCAGAGAAATCTCTTGGCTGCCGTCCTACGGCCCCGAAATGCGCGGCGGCACGGCTAACTGCAGCGTCTGCGTCAGCGACGAGCCCATCGGCTCGCCCCTCGTGCTCACGCCGAACGCCCTCATTGCGATGAACCTCCCTTCCTTTGATAAATTCATCGATACAGTCGTACCCGGCGGCGTCGCGCTAATAGACAGCACGATGGTTTCCGCAAAGACGAACCGCACGGACATCACGGCGATTTACGTCCCCGCGACGAAGCTTGCCGACGATAACGGCCTTTCCGGCCTTGCAAACATCATCCTTCTCGGAAGACTTTATAAGGAGCTCGGCTTCTGCTCCGAGGAAGCGCTCGACAAGGGCCTTGCCAAGTGCGTCCCCGCGTCCAAGGCGGCGATGCTCGACGCCAACCGCAAGGCGCTCAAGCTCGGCATGGAGCAGCCCTGAGCCCGGCTGCCGCATTAATAATCGTTATTGCTGATGCGGCCTTGCCGCATGGAGGATTACAATGGATAATGTTCAGGAGATAGCCATGAGAATATCCGGCCTGCGCGACGCCTGCGGCTACACGCAGGAGGAGCTGGCGGACGAGCTCGGCATAGACCGCGCAGTTTACGCCCGCTATGAGAGCGACGGCAAGGATATCCCCATAAGCGTTATTTTTCAGATAGCGAACAAATTCGGCGTGGATTTCACTGAGATTCTCACCGGCAGCGCCGCGAAGCTCGATACCTTCCACGTCGTAAAGGCGGGACAGGGCAAGATTGTGCAGCGCTATGAGGGCTATGATTATAAGGACCTCGCATGGCGCTATACGCATAAGATAATGCAGCCCCTGCTCGTCACGCTCGACCCGTCGGACGAGCCTGCCGCGCTCGTTTCCCACGTCGGGCAGGAGTTTAACTACGTCGTCGAGGGGACGGTCATCGTCACCTTTGACGATAAGGAGATTACGCTCGAAAAGGGCGATTGCATCTATTTTAACCCCACCCATCCGCACGGGCAGAAGTGCGGAGGGACAGTTCCCGCGACGTTTATCACGATTATAGCGGAGTAAGGAGCCAGCCATGCTTTTAGATAAATACCTGCCGCGCACGCAGTTCAGCTCCTATGAGGATTTCAAGACCAATTACCGCGTAATCGAGCCGGATGATTTCAACTTCGGCTTCGACA
>JAEEUX010000092.1 GCA_016290695.1 Oscillospiraceae bacterium | reverse complement strand
TCAGAATTTTCGTCAGATTGTTCAAAAAACGCAGGTAATACTTTGTGTATTGCCGAGTATTTTTGGACGATATGACGGAATATTCTGCAAGTAAGATATGTGCCGGGAATTATGCGGTGTTGCCTTATATACTATCTGTGAAAATATTATATTATTTTCGACGCAAAGTCAATACGCCGCGCCGGCTTAAACCGCCGCGGCGTATTGAAGTGAGGAATGTAGAGCAGATAACAAGAAATAGAATAAAGCTTAATAAGTGGATTATTCCGTCCTGAGAGCAATTACAGGATCCTTGCGTGATGCAAGCCCCGAGGGGATAAGACCGGCGATAACAGTAAGCACAACGCTTATCGCAACGAGTATCACCGCGGCAATGGGCGGAAGCTTGGCATTCAATATCATTATGCCTGTGAGATTGTGTATTATCGCGTTAATCGGCAGGCACAGAAGCAGCGTGCAGACTATGCCTATTACGCCCGCGCACAAGCCCACTATAAGGGTCTCTGCGTTGAACACTCTGGAAATATCACGTTTTGAGGCACCGATGGAACGCAGTATACCGATTTCCTTTGTCCTTTCCAAAACGCTGATATAGGTAATAATACCTATCATAATGGAGGAAACTATAAGCGATATCGCAACGAAAGCGATAAGAACGTAGCTGATAGCGTTAATAATTGTCGTAATAGAACTCATCATCAGCGCGACGTAATCAGTATATGAGATTTTATCCGATTCTTCTACCGAGCTGTTATATTCGCTTATGATAGCTGCGATATTGTCCTTATCCTCGAAAGTAGAGGCATAAATCGATATGCGCGAGGGGCTGTTTATATCTACATATCCGAGCGTTTTGAGCGTATCATCGAGGCTCGAATCAGACCAGCGCCGCGGAATAAATTCATCAAAAATAATTCCGTAGTCTTCGTCTGTAAAGGGCTGCGCGTCAAGCATAGCGGCGAGCTGAACGGTACTCAGCGCGGCAAGCTGTGCGCGGACTCCTTCTGAATACTGGCTGCGTATTTCCTCGGCGGCCATATTCTCAACGTAGGAAAACAGCGTTTCATCATCCATATCCGGAAGCATGGCGGCATACTCGGGATATGATGTATTCACCATTTCCTCGACGTCACTTCTGGTGAGTGTCTGCATATAGTCGAAAACCTGATTCTGAACGTATTCTTCATCCGGTTTCGCGCTGAATTCAGTGTATATTTCGGCTTTTTTCGCTTCACTCGCCTCGGCAAAATAATCTTTTACCGCCTGAACCTTTTCTTCGATGCTGGTTTCCTCGACATCATCCGTTTTAAACGGCAGACCGGAAATAACGTCCAGAGTCTCATTCTCAAGCTGGGTCTTAATCAGTTCCCTGGATGATGAATTCTCAATAATTTCCTTAGTAAGAGCGCTTGTGTAGGCGATGGCGCCGCTCATCATGCCGGATATCGCATCCTCATTCTGGCGAACAATGCCAACGATTTTAAGTTCCTTGCCGTTAGCGTAGAGTGTTTTTAGCCCGAGCTCAGACTTGGAAACGTCCGCATAGCCGCCTTCCGGCAGAGGCTGATAACAATCTGCGGAATAAACATATTTAAAGGTTTTCGAAAGGATTTCGTCATAGCTCCAGCTTTCAAGGGAGTCTGTGTCAACGGTCTCGCCCGTCATAAGCTGCATCGCCATATCGTACATCTCGGAGCTGTCCTTGAGTCCAAGAGCGTAAAGGACAACGTCGCTGACTTCGTTGTTCTTATCGACAATTAAAATTAGCTCGTCACTCGATTCCGGCCAACGCCCCGCGATAACGTCATACTGCTCGTTCAGAAGCGGGCTTATCAGTTCCCCGTTCTGCCCCGGAAGCATCTCAATCCAAATCGATATGCCGCTGTTCGAATTCGCGCCGAAAGAGGAATACATCTTCATAAGCGAAGCGGCGTCCGTTCCCTCCGAGGACGTTCCCGTCATGGAAGTGAACATATTGTTCCATAAATCAAGAAAATCTGACTTGATTATTTCATCGTTAACGTCTTTAGTATAGATATTCAGAGGAAGCTTATAATCATATTGTACAGCGCTTACATAATCCTTTAGCGCGGTTTTAGTCGAGGAGCCGTTTAATTCCTGATCAAGATAATCCTTAAACGCCGTGAGGTTATTCTTCTCGACCTCTGCAGAACTCATTGCGTTAAGAAGATCATACATTATTGCGCTTGTATAAACGGCATCGCGTTCATGCCTGCCGCCCTCTTCGTCAGAATCCGCTGAAATTCCCATTAGCGAGGTGACGAGGCCGCCCATATCGACGGTTTCCGCTTCAAGCACTATCGGGTACGACGAAAGCGTATCCTCCTGAACGCGGTCTATATAGTCGTTTACGCCGGTGGAAATCGATAGAATGAGAGCTATGCCGATTATGCCTATGCTTCCGGCAAAAGCTGTGAGGATGGTTCTGCCCTTTTTGGTCATAAGGTTATTGAGCGAGAGGCTTATCGCCGTGAAAAAGCTCATTGCTTTTTTTGCCTCTGACTTTGCGGGCGGAAGCACCTCCTCTACTCCGTCATAGGGCATGGAATCGTCTGTTATCCTGCCGTCAAGGAGACGGATTATACGCGTGGAATAAGTATTTGCAAGCTCCGGGTTATGCGTTACCATAATAACAAGACGATCCTTTGCGATCTCGCGCAGGATATCCATAACCTGAACGCTTGTTTCCGTATCAAGCGCGCCCGTTGGCTCGTCGGCGAGGAGAATGTCAGGGTCATTTACAAGGGCTCTTGCTATCGCGACGCGCTGCATCTGCCCGCCGGACATCTGGTTCGGCTTCTTGCGAAGCTGATCCCCGAGGCCGACCTTTTCAAGCGCTTCTATAGCGCGTTTTCTTCGCTCGGCCTTGCTGACGCCGGATAATGTCAGCGCGAGCTCAACATTGGATAGAACGCTTTGGTGCGGAATGAGGTTATAGCTTTGGAAAACAAAGCCTATGGAGTGATTACGGTAAGTATCCCAGTCAGCGTCCTTAAACTGTTTGGTCGATTTCCCGTTGATAATAAGGTCACCCTTGGTATACTGGTCTAACCCGCCAATGATGTTGAGCAGCGTCGTCTTTCCACAGCCGGACTGCCCGAGAATGGAAACGAACTCACTGCTGCGAAATTTAATGCTAACGTCCTTAAGCGCGCTGACCTTGGAGTCGCCCGCTTCGTAATCCTTGGAGATATTTTCAAGTACAAGCATTTAACCACCTCTTGCTATAAACAAAATGCTTCTTCACGGCTCCGGTAAAACAGGCGCCGCCGTTTTCTATGTACGCAGATTATCACGCCAATATTAACCAAACATCAACTTTCATGAGCCCAGAATATAAAAAGTTTCGAGTTAACTTCTTGTTATTATTGTTGATTTATAATAAAATTATACAGTCAGAAGAAGCATTCCCTTTTAAGGAGGAACGCAGTTATGTTCAAAATTCTCATCGTAGAAGACGACGCGGAGCTCAGCCATCTTTTCAGCCACGTACTCGAGAATGAAGGCTATGAAAGTGTTTGCGCCTCTAATGGCGCAGAGGCGCTCGAAATTCTCGACCATCAGTATATCGACCTCATCGTTTCCGATATAATGATGCCTATAATGGACGGCATCGCTTTCTTGCGCGAAATCCGCGAGGCGGGAATAGAAACGCCCGTCCTTATCATAACGGCGAAGGACAGCTTTCAGGACATGCAGACAGGTTTTCTTTCCGGCGGAGACGATTATATGGTCAAGCCCATAAACGTGAACGAAATGCTCCTGCGGGTAAGCGCACTCCTGCGAAGATCTCGAATGATAAGTGAACGAAAACTGACCGTCGGCAAAACGGTGCTTGAATACGACTCGCTCACCGTCACCTCTCCCGAGGAAACCATGCTGCTTCCGCAGAAAGAATTCCAGCTTCTGTATAAACTGCTATCCTACCCGAACCACATCTACACCCGCCAGCAGCTAATGGACGATATATGGGGTCTCGACAGCGAGACCGAGGCGCGTACCGTGGATGTTCACATAAACAGGCTCAGAGACCGTTTCCGCAACAACGAGGACTTCTCCATTATAACAGTGCGCGGGCTCGGCTATAAGGCGGTGAAGAATCAGTGAAGGTAAAAATTAGCCGTAAGCTCAGAGTATACGCCTCTTTTATAGTCTTCGTAATTCTCGCTGTTTCCTTTATACTTACCGGCCTGTTTTTTACAGTATTGTTTCTATTAGGCAAATTACGTTTTATCTTCGCAAGTCCTATTCTCGGTGTTGCATGGATATATATTGTAAGTCTAATAAGCGGAACGCTGATAACGGCGTTTCTCGGGCGTTTACTTCTTTCCCCTTTGGCAAAGATAAGCGGCGCGTTCAGCGAGGTTGCGAAGGGAAATTTTAACGTGAGGCTCGATGAATCAAGCAAAATTGACGAAATATATACCACCTCGCACAGCTTCAACGTAATGGTCCAGGAGCTAAGCACAATAGAAACGCTTAGAAGCGACTTTATAACAAACGTCTCACATGAGTTCAAAACGCCACTAACAGCAATCGAAGGTTTTGCGACGCTTTTACAGGAACCTGACATATCGGAAGATAAACGCCGAGAGTACACAGACAGAATTATCTTCAACACAAGCCGATTAACGACTCTCACCGGGAATATTCTTCTCCTTTCAAAGCTCGAAAGCCAGAATATACCTACGGCGGCTCAGGAATACAGCCTTGACGAGCAGCTTCGCCAAACACTGCTCCTGCTTGAAAAAAAGTGGAACGATAAAAAAATCGAGCTCGACATTGAGCTCGATGAGGTCAATATTATTTCCTGCGAAAACCTGCTTCTGCACGTTTGGCTGAATCTGTTTTCCAACGCCATTAAATTTTCACCCGTGGGAGGCCGCGTTATCATAACGCTTACAAGAGACGATAAAACCGCCAAGGTGACAGTGAAGGATAACGGGCCCGGCATGGATGAAACGACGATATCACATATATTTGAAAAGTTCTATCAGGGTGACAGCTCTCACCGCTCGGAGGGCAACGGCCTCGGTCTCGCGCTTGTTCACCGCATTCTCGACCTGTGCCGCGGCAGTATAAATGTTGTATCTGCCCAGGGACGGGGAAGCGAGTTTGTCGTTTGTCTGCCGCTTAAATAACGCATAATCGTTTACTATAAGTATATTTTTATCAGCAATATATATTGTTATGATTAAAATTTTATTAAACTCTCCGAAACTTATTGATAATCATTGTTTATTATTGACAGGCATATTCTTTGTGATAAAATGTTACTAGTAGTATTGGCAGATATTGTGTTATGCCATGCCGAACAAACGCCATTTCAACTATATTTATGGGTGAACTGCTATGAACTATATTTTAGAAGAAAAATTCTTTAATTCGTTCAGACTAATTAACCAGCTCAAATCAAAAATCAACGTCGGAGGGGGTAACGCGCCTTCAATCATGACGCAAGGGCAGACGCTTCAGCTTGCAGGAGCATATCTTTCCATCGGCGAGCGGGAAACCGCCGCTGCCGTCCTGCAAAAATATATCGACAATAACATCACTGAGGAAACCATTTTTCTGACACCTCTGCCCGTTCAATTTTTTTCTCAGCTTATTTTTCTTTATATCTCTCTTGACAGGCTGAGCGAAGCAAAGCAATACGCAGCCCTTTTTAATAAATATCTGTCGAGCGATATATCCGCGTTCTCAAATGAAAAGAACACTATTGCCGTTCACTGTTCAAAGATAATCACAATTCTCCTTGAAAAAAACGTAAGCCAGTATAACGAATGCCTCAGTGAGCTCCAGCTTATGTTTGACGCTGTCAGCAAGAATGGCGGAGAATTCCCCGTCGATTTTAAGATCTGCGTTATTGAGTATTACGCAATGTGCCACTCGCTTATGAACAACGTAAACGAAGCGATCGAACTTTATAAATCCGCCGCTGAAACCTCATCCGAAAGCGGCCGATATTTCCGCGAAATGCAGCTTTATCGCTCAATATCGCGGCTTTATGAGGAAAACGGGCAATACCGCGTTTCCCTTGAATACTATAATAAATACTGTTCCGTGAGAGATGAAGTCCTTCGTGCAAAGGATTCCGCCTATTCACAATACCTTATCATGCTGTATGGAATCACTGCACAGAGTGCCGAAGAAGATCGCCCGCACGGCAAGGATGCTGTGCCGCACGAATATTTAGACGATCTGACCGGCCTTTATAAGCGCAGCTACCTTGATAAATTCGTCGAAAACTATTTTGAAGAAAATGATTCTGCCGAATCATTATGGAGCGCGCTCCTTGTAAACATTGATTTATTCAAACAGTATAACGAAGTAAGCGGATATCTTAAAGGCGACAGTGTTTTGGCACGCCTCGGAGTAATAATTACCAATATGGAAGACGATAAATCGGCTTCGTTCCGTTGGGGCGGCGATCAGTTTCTGATTCTCCTTGCCTGCTCCGGCGAAAAGGAAGCGGACGACCGCGCAAACGCTATTATTTCTTCGCTTCAGTCTCTTTCCATTCCCTTTCCGAACTGTAAGCTCAGCGACTATGTAACCGTAAGCATCGGAGCTTACACGAAAATCTGTTTCTCCGGTGACGATATTGCTTCGCTTGCCGAAAAAGCAGAAAGCGCCATGAGGAAAGCTAAGGCCAACGGCAGGAATCGATTTGAGCGTTTATATGACAGCTATTAAAAACAGGAATACTTTTCAAAACACGCAGGGAGCTATGTAAAATCATAGCTCCCTAAATCTGTAAGCAGAACCCGCTTTGGGTTCTAATTATTTTGCCAATATTTATCAGGTATATAAGTCCATATCAATCCGAACCTCTTCGGACGAAACAAACGAGACTGCTACATTCTCTGCGCAGAGTATCTTTCCGTGGTCGATGATTTCCTTCCAGACCATTGGAAAGCCAGTTGCTTTCCGGCGGAGCGGAATATATTATAGCAGATAAGTTTTTTCTGTTATAATCTCTTAGCAGGAATGCTTAACTCGATCACGCTCTTCGGAACGCTTTGCATTATTGAAGCGTTCGGTGGTGCCGACGAGATAGCCCGTTATTCTGCGGATCCTGTTAAATTTTACAGGAACCCACCAGAACTTTTCGCTTGCGTCATTTTCTCCGACACGGTGAAATTCCGCTTTCGCGACAAGGCGATTCTTTTCTTTTTGTACTTGATTAATCTCGGATTCAATAAACTCCATGGGGATGTTATCAGGATTAATTATTTCCGCGTTCACGGCATATCACCCTTTCTGATATAATTATAGTGAAAGCACAATATATAGTTGTTTCACTTACGTGCATACACATTATAGCACCAAATATCAGAAAGTAAATAGAAATAATAAAGATTGATAAACTGTTTCTATTCTTTTTCCTTATAGTACAGCATACAGTGACAATAGCCCTCAAAATCAGGGTCCTTGATCTGATCACGAAACTCTTTACACATACATTTTGTATCCTCGTTTTTCTCGATGCGGCAGGGACAGTAGCCGTTCTTGCGTTTAAGGCCTTCCTTTACCGTCTTTACGATTTCTTCGTCCGGGTTCAGCTTTATCTTTGCGTTCATTATTTCAGCTCCTTTTATAATGTACCGGTAAGGTTTTCCCGTGACTATTATACCTTAATTAATAATCTTTTAAATAGTGTTTTTTACTTTTTTTCTTGCAAAAATACATGGAAAAATGTAATATATATTAGTTATACAATATTTTTTTAAGCCGGGAGGTGAAGAGGAATGAAGGCTCTTACCGAAGCGTTAAAGCTTGAAAAGGATTTTTCCGAGCTTATCAGAAGGATTCAGGACCGTGCATGTCCAGTATTATACAGCGGTCTGTCTCCCGTTCATAAGGCTCACGCGACCGCGGCGATACGCCGTCTCACAAGGAAGCCGGTTCTCTTCGTATGTTCGGATGAGTCTGAGCTCGAACGCTTCCGCGGCGATATTTCCGTTTTCAGCGAGGAAGACGTATGCATTCTTCCGGGAAGAGAACACTATTTTTTTGATGCCGAGGGCGTATCACGCGAGGCAGAGCACGAAAGGATCAAGCTTCTCAACAGGATCAGCGCCGGTACCGCCGGTATAATTCTCTGCACGCCTGACGCGCTTCTTTGCAGGACCGTCCCGAAGGACGCGCTTGCTTCCGTTTCTTTCAAAATAAACTGCGGCGACAGGCTTGACCCTGAAAAACTCATATCCGCGCTTCTCTCCTGTGGCTACAGGCGCAGCGAGCAGGTGGAAGGCATCGGGCAGTTTGCCGCCCGCGGCGGCATTGTGGACTTCTTTTCCCCCGCCTTTGATAACCCCGTGCGCTGTGAGTTCTTCGATGACGAAGTTGATTCTATGGGAGTCTTCGACGTTTCAACTCAGCGCAGGATTGAAAATATCCCTTCAGCCGAAATATTCCCGAGCTCGGAAATTCTCATTTCTCTATGTCCCGGAGGAACAGAAGGCTTTACTGAGCGTCTTGAAGCTCTTTATAAAAAAATATGCTCCCGCAAAAATAAAAACGAAAAGCTTATCGCCTCTGTATCTTCTGATTTGGAACGCCTAAAAAACAAGCTCCCCTTTTATAATTCCGACCGTTATCTCCCTCTTATTTACGACAGCTTCACCCTGCCCTCAGATTATTTCCTCGAGGACGCCGTTATCGTTTTCTCCGAGCCGTCTCGCATTGAGGAACGCGCCAAAAACTACGTTCAGCGTTTATCGGACGACGCTGAGGCGGCGATAGAGTCCGGCGTTTTGTTCGGTGAAATGGCAGAATTCTATATTAGCTGGGAAAGCTGCGTCGATAAGTTAACGCATCTTAATAT
>JAEEUX010000091.1 GCA_016290695.1 Oscillospiraceae bacterium | reverse complement strand
TCAAAGGGCCAAAGCGTTCTTTCGCCGGAAGTGCATACACCAACAGGCTCCGGCAGCGTGAAGCTTTCGCGCTCGAAGTCTGAGTTATCCTTCAGGAACGCGGCTGTCAGGTCCTCGTTTTCGCTGTATATGAGGGTACAGGTGGAATAGAGCAGCCGCCCGCCGGGTTTAACGTAGCTTGACAGGTTTTTTAGGATTTTAAGCTGCACCTCGGGAAGCCCCTCAATCTCGGAAAACTGTTTGTAGCGAATCTCAGGTTTCTTCCTGATAACGCCCACTCCCGAGCAGGGAACATCAGCAAGCACGAGATCAAATCCGTTTTCAAAGCTCGGGTCATGTGCCGAGGCATCCATTTTTCGCGTACATATGGCGCTTATGCCAAGCCTTTCCGCGCCTTTTTGAAGGCGCGGAAGCTTGTTTTCATGAATATCGCAGGAGATTATCTCGCCTTCGTTTTTCATAAGCATGGCGGCAAGGAAGCTTTTTCCTCCCGGCGCAGCACATGCGTCGAGGACTCTTTCGCCCGCCTTTGGCGAAGCCGCCATAACCGCGAGCGCGGCGGCAGCATCCTGAACATAAACTCTGCCCTCTCTGAACGCAGCGATTTCGTTTAGCTGTCCCGCGCGGTCAAGCAGTATCGCCATATTTAGCCACGGATGTTCGCGTACAGGCAGCCCCTCCCCGAGCAATTCGCTCATCACATCCTCCCGCGAGGATAACAGCGGGTTGACTATTAGTGTGACCGGCGGCGAAGAATTATCGCTCTGCATTAGAAGAAGCGTTTTTTCTTCGCCTATAACCCGTGAGAAATAATCATACCATTCCTTCGTGTGGCTGTATTTGAGCCATGGCTCAGAAGGCGATGAAAGTTTATCTTTGTTTTCCGCTACGCGGCGCAACACGGCGTTCACGAGCCCCGCCGCGCCTTTATTGGCGGCGTTTCGAGCGAGCTTGACTCCCTCGTTCACCGCAGCGGAAACGGGTATTCTGTCAAAAAACAATAGCTGCGCCGCAGATAGCCGCAAAACATCCAAGACTTCCGGCTGGAGCTTTTGAAGCCCGCCCTTTACGTAAAAGCCGAGGCAGGTATCAAGAAGCATACGGTTCTGCAAAACGCAGGCGCAAAGCCTTGTCGCAAGGGCGCGTTCACGCCCGTCCATATTTTCTTTTTCATAAACCGCGTTCAAATATGCGTCAGACCACGCACCGGAACGCCTGTTGGCGGCGAGCGCAGAAAGCGCCGCTTCACGCGCAGTCATAGGCAGCTCCACCCGTTCAGTTATTTATAGTATGGCCCCGTAGATAATCGGCAGTTTTCATTCTTTTTCCGCCGGGGGCCTGAATTTCCGTTATAATTACGCTGTATGAATCCCCGCAGACGACCTCGAGCGCGGCTTTTTGCGGGATAACCGAACCCGCTGGCTTATCGTAGGTTTTCCCTGTAAGTTCAGCGCGGTAAAGCTTATACTTCTCCCCGCCGAACTCAGCGGACGCGCCTGGCGCAGGGTTGAGACCATGAATATGGTTCACGACTTTTTCGGCGTTCTGCGTCCAGTCCGTCGCCCTGTCCTCGGAGCGCAGCGGACGCGCATAGCTCACAAGATCGGGGTCCTGCGGCTTCCGTTTCGCCGTGCCGTTTTCCATCGAGGCAAGCGTTTTCACAAGCAGTTCCGCGCCGATATCACCGAGGCGCTCATAGAGCTCGCCGTAGGTTTCGTACTTATTCAGCGGGACGGAAACGGAATCGATAATATCGCCTGCGTCCATCTCTTGTGACAGGTACATCGCAGTAACGCCGCCGAATTCTTCGCCGTTCAGCACCGTCCACTGCACGGGAGCGGCTCCGCGATATTTCGGGAGAAGCGAACCGTGGATATTGATAAAGCCGAGACGCACGCAGGTATTCAGCATTCTTTCGGGAATAAGCTTCCCGTAGGCAACGGCAATCGCCGCGTCCGCGCCGAAGGAACGCATCTGCTCGTAGGCTTCGTCTGTTTTAAGGTTTTCCGGCTGAAACACCGGGATGCCATTCTCAAGCGCGTATTCCTTAACAGGGCTCATCATGAGCTTCATGCCGCGCTTTGCCGGTCTGTCCGGCTGAGTATACACGGCGCAAACGTCAAAGCCCTGTTTACAGAGTTTTTCAAGCGATTTGAGCGCAAAATCCGGCGTTCCCATAAAAATCACACGCATTGCTTACTCTTCCTCGTTTTCGGCGTAAAGCGCTTCCATTTCCTCCTGCGAGAGGAATCTGGACACATGTGTTTCAAATAGAACGCCCGAAAGATGGTCTATTTCATGGCAGAAAGCGCGGGCGGTAAGTTCCTCTCCCTCGACTTCGAAGGTCTCTCCGAAGCGGTTCTGTGCACGGACCTTCACGCGCATAGGACGCTTTACGATGCCCCACACGCCGGGAACGCTGAGACAGCCCTCCGGCCCCTCCTGTTCGCCCTCCGTCTCAATTATCTCGGGGTTAATGAGTTCGATAATCTCGTTTGGCTCAACCTTTGTGTCGAGCACGAGCACTACCCTTCTCAACACGCCGACCTGCGGCGCGGCGAGCCCGACTCCGCCGGAATCGAGCAGAGTTTCGCGCATATCGTCGATAAGCTTATGAAGCCGAGGATTAAAGTCCTTGACCTCGCGGCAGTTTTTCAAAAGAACGTCGTCGCCCTTCTTGACTATGTTTCTGAGCGCCATGATATTTCCTCCAAAGTGTAATTTTTTCTGTTTTAGTCCGCCGGGTCTACGTCTCCGAAAACGGATATGCCACGGAAGCGTTTCTCTTTTGAATAACGCTTTATCGCGGCGGCTATGAGCGCCCTCGCCTCCCTGCCCGGCGCGCAGCGGAGGTACACGCGATAACGGTAACGGTTATTAACCTTCAGGATATGCGCGGAAGCGGGGCCGAGCACGCGGGCGTCCATCTCCGGCGTGACGGATTTTTCAAGAGCTGTTTTCATTTCACAGCAGCAGCGAAGGACTATATCCTCGTCTGCGCCCGTTACCATGATGGAATACAACTCCGAAAAAGGCGGAAGCCGCAGAACGCTCCTCAGCTTCGCCTCGCTTTCAAAAAACGAAGCGTAGTCCTGCCTTGCCGCAAAGCGTATAACCTCGTTTTCGGGGGTATAGGTCTGAATGACGGCGCGGCCCGTCTTTTCGCCCCTTCCGGAGCGGCCCACCACCTGGGTAATGAGACTGAACGCGCGTTCACGCGCCCGATAGTCTCCGGCGTAAATCATCTGGTCCGCGGAGAGGACACCAACGAGCGTTACGTTTTCAAAATCGAGCCCCTTGGCGACCATTTGCGTCCCGATAAGGATTGGTATTTTCTTTTCAGCGAATTCGTTAAGTATTATTTCATGCGAACGCGCGGCTGTTACTGTATCGGTATCCATCCGCAGTATCGGAACGCCCGGGAACAGCTTTCCGAGTTCATCTTCAACTCTTTGCGTTCCCGCGCCGATATAATCGAGCCTGCTGCCGCATTCCGGGCATTCTTCCTCCGAGGGCTGCGAGTAACCGCAGTAATGGCACATCATCCTGCGGTTTGCGGAATGGTAGGTGAGCTTGGCAGAGCAGGACGGACATTCAAAGGTATAGCCGCATTCCGGGCAGGCAACGCTTGAGTTCGCGCCGCGCCGGTTAATGAAGAGTATCGTCTGCTCTCCGGCGGCAATGTTTTTTTCAAGCTCTCTCATAAGGACGCCGCTCAGGAGAGTTCCGCCGCCCTCTTGCACGTTCTCCTTCATGTCCGCTATGAGGACCTCAGGCAGGGCGCGCGTATTGTAGCGTGTGTTTATAGTGAAGAGCTTATACTTTCCGAGCTTTGCGTTATACATACTCTCTACTGAGGGCGTAGCCGAGCCGAGCAGCAGAAGGGCTTTTTCGTGAACGCAAATGTACTTAGCGATTTCCTTCGCATCGTAACGGGGGCTGTTTTCGGATTTGTATGCCGCCTCCTGCTCTTCATCAAGTATAACCAGACGAATACGGTCAAGCGGCGCGAAGATCGCCGAGCGCGTCCCCACGACAAGATCCGCTCCGCCGGATCGTATTTTTTTCCATTCGTCATAGCGCTCGTTAATGGAAAGAGAGCTATGTAAAAGCGCCACACGGTCCCCGAAATAAGCAGAAAAAACGCTCATCAGTTGGGGCGTCAGAGCGATTTCGGGGACAAGGACTATCGCCTGACCTCCAAGCTCAATGGCACGTTTTATAAGCTTAATGTAAACCGAGGTCTTACCGCTGCC
The DNA here is from genome assembly GCA_016290695.1 of Oscillospiraceae bacterium. Lineage (GTDB taxonomy): Bacteria > Bacillota > Clostridia > Oscillospirales > Oscillospiraceae > RGIG6375. The sequence goes on along the minus strand of JAEEUX010000091.1, from coordinate 4,597 downwards.
TGTAACACCGTAAAGAAGCGCGGCTGCGGCTTCAGCTTTTTCCATGAGTCCTTTGAGTCCGTCATACGCGGCCTGCTGCTCGTCATTTAAGGCAACTACGGAAGGCTTATCACTTTTTTTGAGCTTGGGAAGGCGAAAAACCTCGCGCTTTTCGATTTTGATAAAGCCTGCTTTTTCAAGAGTGCGTATCGTACGGATGCTCGCGCCTGTAAAATAAGATATTTCTTTGGTATCGGCTTCACCTATCTCGGTAAGGAGCCGCAGAACGGAAGCCTGCTGCGCCGCGGCGCGGCGTTTGTTCTCCGCAAGCTCTATGGCTTCCTCACATGAAACGGCAAGGCTGGCGTATTCTGCCATTTTATCTGAGGCTCGGCGTTTTGCTTTCATGCCGCTTTTCAGGATGCCGAGTGAAATGAGTTTTTTCAGGACGACGTTTCCGTTGTCACCGAAAACTTCTCCAAGCTGGCTTAAATCGCCGCTTCCGCCGAGGGAAAAAAGATGCTCTATAATACCCTTGGCAAGAGGGTCCTCCCCCGCCGCATCGAATGCTGCGGCTCGGTCAACTCCATCCGCTATGGAGCAGATATATTCTTTTTTGAACCAAAGGCCGGCGGGAAGCATCGCTTTCATGGCTTCAAAGGTCGTGCAGAAAAAGCGCGACTTCATCCATTTTGCAAGCATTAGGTGCATTTCGGAAAGAACCGGCGCTTCGTCAAGCAGACAGTCCAGCGGCTTAAGCTTTTCGTAATCACTCGTTTCCGCGAGTTCCATAACCACGCCCTCGACGTGTCTGTTTGAACGCGAAAACGGGACGGAAACACGCATCCCGGGTCTCAGGGCCGCTCGCATGGGTTCCGGAACGATATAATCATATAGCTTATCTATGGTAAAGGCGGCACCGGAAACAGCCACCCTTGCGACCCGTTTTACCGGAGCCCTGTTTTCATCCACAACTTATCCTCCGAACCTGCGCCTGCGCGCAAAATAGAGCATACAGGGCTGCTGTGAATACAGCGGCCCTGATAAATCAGCCTATTCAATTAGAATTTAGCGCTGGTCCTCGCAATAAAATCGCCCTCTGCGAGCTGGTTCACCGCTATGGAAACAGGCTTCCCGTCGAGGGGCTCGTTCTTGTTGAGTGCATCCTCGGCAATATCTCTTGAACGCTTTGCTATCACGTTCACAAGCATATATCTGCTGTTTATCTTCTTAAGAAGATCAGCCATCGGTGGGTAAAGCATAATTAGTCCTCCTTTAAATAGTGCAGTCTTTCGGCGGTTTTGCATTTTTCGGCCGTCATTATGGCGATGGCCTCGTCGCAAGCCGTCTCGAACCTATCGTTAATTATGATATAATCGTACATTTCCGCCTTTTTGCACTCTTGTCTGGCTTTTTCAAGGCGGCGGAGAATTTTATCCTCGCTGTCAGTGCTTCTGAGGCGAAGCCTTTCCTCCAAAACGGAGAAGCTGCCCGGGAAGAGGAAAATTCCTATTGCGTCCGGCCTGCGAGCCATAACCTGAGAGGCGCCCTCCGTCTCTATATCGAGGATAACATCATACCCCGCAGCGAGCTTTTCGTCAACGGGTCTTTCGGGAGTTCCGTAATAATTGCCAACGTACTCGGCATGCTCAAGAAGTTCATCGTTCTTAATCATCTGCTCAAACTGCTCGCGAGTGATGAAATGATAATCTATCCCATCGCGTTCTCCGCGGCGAGGTTCACGCGTCGTCGCGGAAATGGAGAAATATACGTTATTGAGCTGTTTTAGAAGGCGTGTAATTACCGTGCTTTTTCCGGCTCCGGAGGGTCCGGATATTACAAACAGCTTTCCTTTGTTATTCATTTTCTTCTGCCTCCGGGTCGTTGAATATATTTGTCTTGCCCTGCTCTACGAACCTGTTTGCGACGGTCTCGGGCTGGATAGCGGATAGAATTACGTGTCCGCTGTCGGCTATAATGACGGCGCGAGTCCTTCTGCCAAAGGTCGCGTCTATTAGACGCCCCGTGTCCTTACCGTCTTGAATTATTCGCTTTATCGGGGCGGATTCCGGGCTCACGATTGCGATTATTCGTGAGGCGGAAACCATGTTGCCAAAGCCGATGTTGATAAGCTTCAACGCACTCACCTTATTCCAAGTTTTGTATCTGTTCTCTGATTTTCTCGATCTCGGATTTCATGTCAACAACGCGTTTGGTGATTTCAAGATCGTTGCATTTAGAGCCGGTTGTGTTAACCTCTCTGTTAAATTCCTGAATGAGAAAATCAAGTTTTCTGCCAACAACTCCGCCTTCATTGAGCATATCCCGCATCTGCGAAATATGGCTGTCAAGGCGGGTAAGCTCCTCATCTACCGCGACCTTGTCGGCAAATATCGCGGCTTCGGTAACTACGCGCGCTCTGTCAATATCAGCGCTTGCGAGAATTTCGTTCATCTTCTGTTCGAGGCGAAGGCGGTATTCCTTCACCGTATTGGGCGAGCGCTCCGCGATGAAATCTGCCATCTGCTTGATTTCATCGAGCTTTTTGAGAATATCAAGCTTCAGCTTCTCACCCTCGTTAGCGCGCATGGCGTCGAAAGCGTCAAGCGCTTCGGACGCAACGGCGCAAAGGTCGGAGCTAAACTTTTCGGAGTCAATCTCCTTCTTTTCCACGATGAATACATCCGGAAACTTTGAAAGAGTAGTCGCTGAAAGGTCGTTTTCCAGGCCGTATTCGGAGTTGATCTCCCGGAACGCGTCTATATACGCCTCAGCAAGCGGCTTATTTATTTTTATCTGTACGTCGTTTGCCTGAGAAGTATCTATGGTAATAAATACGTCTACCTTGCCGCGGGAAATATGCTGCTGGACAAGCGATTTAACGCTTTCCTCAGCGAAGGTATATATTCTCGGGATTCGAACCGTCGAGTCAAGGAAGCGGTTGTTCACGCTTTTAACTTCGACAGTTATCGAAATATCGCCGGAGGAACCGCTTGCGCCGCCATATCCCGTCATGCTCTTTATCATAAACCTGAATTCACCTTATTTCATTTGATTTTACTATGTATTGCGCGCAAATAATACGAAATAAGCGCGGAAAAACCAAAGTCGTACACCACAAAAACCGCGTTTGAGGCAAGCCATATCACGTAAACGGAGACGGGCGGTAGTTCAATGCCCGTCAAAAACCCTGAGATAAGCCCGACCTCAAGCAGCAACGCCGCAATATTGAAAACGGCAAGCTTTATTATCCACTCCACTACCCTGCTTTTCCGCTTCTCCGCAATGCTCTTTACGAGTGGATAATAGCCGAAAAACACGAGAAACATGAGCGCCGGGAAACGCTGCGGACTAAGCAGCAGCGCGATGACTGATGCTGCCGCGAAGGAGCAAAGAGCGCTAACCCAGCCGCATTCGATAAGCACCGCCGCCACAAATATCCCCGCAATAGCAGAAAGCGCAAGCTTGCCGCTCGGGACTACAGCTGCGATGTAAAGCAGCAGGACGGCGAGCGCCGCGACTATAGCGGAGAAGCTGATTTTTTTCGTGCTGTTCATAAGCTCAGCAGCATCTTATAAGGTCGCCGCCCATGCACTCGCAGCAGCAGTCAGCCAGAAGGAGCGAAGAGCAGCAGTTAGCCGCGTCCGCAGCGCCGCTCCTGTTATATGCCTGCGGGCGGTAATATCCGTTGCCGCCGCTGACGTATCTGAGCGCCTGCGCGTACTCGGGATTGTTCGGAGCCATACTGACAGCCGACTGGTAGTAAGTGCGTGCCTCGTCCAGCCAGCCCTTGCGAAAACAAAGGCTTCCCATTAGGAAATTCCATTCCGCGCCGCGGCTCGGTTCCTCGTTCAAAAGCTGTTCGGCCCTATGCAGGTCCCCCATGTTGATTGCGTTTCTTATCATGGTGAAGCGCCCGCCGGACGCTCCGGAAGAATAGGAGCCTCCGCCCTGCGAGCCGGAAGGCCCGTAGCTGCGCCCCGCCGACTGCCCTCCGCGGGAGGCGGTGATGCTCTCATAGGCTTCGTTTATCTCCTTCATCTTCTCCTGAGCAAGATCAGCGAGGGGGTTATCCGCGTAGTTATCGGGATGATACTTCCTCGCAAGCTCTCTGTATGCCTTTTTTATTTCCTCGTCGCTCGCCTGGGGCGAAACGCCGAGGACGCTGTACGGATCGTTCATTTTATTTCCTCATTTTCCTTAGCCTGAGCTGCTTGACTAAGCGTTGGCGAAAAGCTGTTCCGGCAAAACTTATGCGGAATGAAAGCAGTTTTCAGCGTATTCTTATCGGCGCCGTCAGGCTATGTTTGATTATCCCCGAATCCGGGGCGGCGCCGGTGGTTTACTCGGACATTATCTGAACGGAAAAGCCGTCAGGGTCTTTAACGAAAAAGAATTTCACGCCGGGCTTTGGCGAAATAATATCCGATACCTTAAGCCCTTCTTTTGAAAAAACTTCCCTTTTCTCTTCAAGGCCGGCTGAGGCAAAGCCTATCGAAATGCCGGAACCGGTGAAAGGCTCATCGGACTGGATAAGCTCAAGCTGAGTCTGGTCAGCTTCGTCCGCTGCCATGAAATCTATAGGCATTCCGTTGGTGCGCAGATCTCCGTCTATTGT
>JAEEUX010000090.1 GCA_016290695.1 Oscillospiraceae bacterium | reverse complement strand
GAATTATAAGATACATCGTATATGTATATGAATTTGATCTGTAAATGATAAGAACGGAAAACTGATAAAGGTTAAAGCACGCGGCCTGTTACCTTTTGCGTGGCAGGAAGTGGTTGTGTGTTAGGTATCGTTGTTATCTAAGGCAACGCCGCATAATTCCCGCGCATAGATTGCGCCGTCAGGATTTTCGTCAGATTGTTCAAAAAACGCAGGTAATACTTTGTGTATTGCCGAGTATTTTTGGACGATATGACGGAATATTCTGCAAGTAAGATATGTGCCGGGAATTATGCGGTGTTGCCCTAATTTAAGATACTTCGTATACAGGATTAACTAAGAAGAAGGAACGTTGCATGCAGTTTTTTCGATGATGTAGAGGCTGTGCAAATTTGCATAAGGAGACAACTTATTGCATAATCACATCTCCATCGGCATCCACCACCTCTTCAAGCGGTATACGTTTCTTGAATTCTTCGCTGTTCTTGACAATATTGAAAAAAACTGATATTTTCATTATATTGACGGGGTTACTTCCAGCGGAAACGTGTGCATTTTGCGTCCGTCCCGCTGTAATGGAAGCAGCTCCGTTAATAACTATTATGATGGAAATAAGACAACTATCAATATCGTTTACCAAACGCCAAGGAGTTTAAAGATGAACGCATCGGATGCTGCAACCGAAAAGAAAACAGGAAAATTATACGACATACATTGCCCGTCCTGCGGCGCTCCCGCATATTATGACATAAGGAAACGCATGTATAATTGCGGCTACTGCGGAGGCAGCGTCGGGATAGACGGCGCGAAGAGCGAGCACAAGGGCTTCCGCGAGATAAGCCATAAGAGAATGCGGGAATCCATGAAAAAGTTTGAGCTTCAGAAGGCTTACTGCACGGGCTGCGGAGCGGAGCTGGTCTTCGACACAGGCGAGGCCGTTGCAAACTGCGCTTTTTGCGGCAGATCTCTTGTCAGAAAAGCTTTTGTAAACGCCGACGATATTCCCGAGCTCATCGTACCCTTCGCCATAACCAGCGCCGAGGCGAAGGACATCCTTGCCGATTGGTGCGGCAGGAACAAACGCAAAAAAGAGGCTAAGGCCATAAGCAAAAGGCTTGAAGAGCTCAAGGGCTTTTATCTCCCCTATGAGCTTGTCAGAGGGCCCGTGAAATGCAGCGTATTTCGTATAGACGGCGGAAGCATATACGAATGCGGAGGCTTTGTGGACGAGGTGTTTGTAAACTGCTCCAAAAAGCTTGATAACCAGCTCCTTGACGCTATGGAGCCCTTCAACCTTGATGAACTCACTGAATTTGATTTTTCTTACGTCGCGGGGCATCAGGTAAAAACCGGCGACATCTCCGGCGACGAGCTGATAAGGCGCGTGAACGTCGAGGTCGGAACGGACTACAAGCCCGTGATTCAGAAGACGCTGGAAACGAAAGCCGTAGTCGTCAACACCGATTCCGACGATGTGCTGCGGATGCCGGTTCTTTTGCCGGTATATTATCTTGCTTTCGACGGATACATGGCTGCGGTGAACGGGCAGACCGGCAAGGTCAGCGTGCGCGCTTGCAAGGATTCAAAATATCTGCTCCTTCCATGGTGGCTGAAGGCGATTCTCGCAACCATAGCGGGAACTGCGGGCGTGGCCTTGGGTATGTTCGTTTTCGGCGCCGGGAAAGACATTATATATACGGCCTCCGGCTGTCTCGCCCTGATCCTCCTGTTCGTTTTCTTTGCGGCTTACAGCCAGCAGAAAGAAGATCCCTTCGGTTTACAGACTTACCGAAAGATATTCTTTTCCCGGGGCGGGGCTTACATACGCGAAGGAAAGAAGCTCGTTCAGACAGGCGAGGAGCGCGTAAAGCCCGTGACGAAGCCGGTTTTCTTTATGGATATAGACGGACGGCAAGAGGAAGTGGAGATTAAATTCACGTCTGTCCTGAGAGTGATAAGAGCCCTTGCCATCACGCTCGGCGTCGTTTTTCTCCCGGTCATAATCGCGCTGTTTATAAACGGGTTTAACTTTTCCCTGCTCAACCTCGGCGGCTCCGCAGTGTGGTTTTGCTTAGCCGTACCGCTGTCGCCCGTGTTTCTTGTTAAATACGGAAGGATGGATATATATGACAACCCGTGGATTTATCTCATCGCCGAGAACGGGCAAAGGAAACGGTACAGGCGTAAACGGGACGCGCAGGAAGTGCGCGACATCAAGAGTTTTATAAAGGATTTCCTCAAGCCGCCCCTCCTTTGGGTGGCGCTGGTTATAATACTTCTGTTTTGCACGATGGTCTATCTGACGGCCTTTGGATTCGTGGAATAAAGGATTTAGAGGCAAAAGTTGGTGATGATGCTATCTTTAATAAATACACGAAGCAACGCATTTACGCTTCTTTATTCTTTCCCAAGAAATAATCTGTGCCCCCTCGACGCCCTTCGTGGCTTCGAGGGGTTTTTCGTGTTCCGGTTTATATAGAGCGGGTCTATAACTGATAATACATATGCGGTATTAGACAAACCGAGGGGCTAACGTTATAATAGCCACATCAATCAAGGCAAGGAGGACGCAGACATGACGTACTGTTGCAGGCGCTTCGACGCGCGCAATACAGCGTATATGAAAAACAATTTTGAACGCCTTGTCCGCGCGAATTTCAGAAACGGACGAATGTGTCCGCGCGGATAACGCTAAGCTCAAAACCCATAACATGGGAGGAAAAACATGGCTCAGAACAAAACGGGCCCGGACAGCCCGCAGGCTCTTACGCCGGAACAAATACGCCAGATTCAGGCATTAGCCGAAAACATTAAATACGGCTCCATCACGCTCGTGTTTCAGGACGGCATACTGATACAGATAGAGCGGAACGAAAAAATAAGGGTAACACCGCATAATTCCGGCGCATAGATTGCGCCGTCAGAATTTGCGTCAGATCGTTCAAAAAGCGCAGGTAATACTTTGTGTATTGCCGAGTATTTTGGGCCGATATGACGGAACATTCCGCAAGCACGATATGTGCCGTAAATTGTACGGTGTTGCCTAATAATTGATAAAAAAAGGAATTGACCGGAAAAACCGGAGATCCTGTCAGCTCAGCGCAAAGCGCGGGCGGGGTCTCCGTTTTTGCTATTTTAAGGAGGAAATCATTATGAAAAAACTTATTTCTATTATACTATCAGCGCTGCTTATTCTCGCCGCGTTCGCCGGATGCGGAAGCAGCTCTTCAAATAACGCACAGCCTGCCGCCGATGCATCCCAGTCCCCCGCGACCCCCGCTGCCGCCGCAAACGACGAAGCGAGCACGCCGGAGGTCAGGACCATAGTCGCCGCAACAGCAGGCGGCCCCCGCCCCCTCATCTACACAAACGACGACGGCGAGCTCGACGGCCACAACGTCGCGCTTCTGAAAGCGGTTTTTGACCTTCTGCCCCAGTATAAGCTCGAGCTCATCCAGGCTTCTGACCTCGGCTCCATACTCACGGGCGTAAACTCCGGCATTTATCAGCTCGGCTTCAATAACCTTGCGAAGAATGCGGACAGAGAAAAGCTCGTCCACTACACCGACCCCATCATGGTAAACGATTACCTCATCGTCATCAACAAGGATCTCAACATCGAATTCAACGGCCTTGAAAGCCTCGTCGGCCTCACGATGTACGGCAGCGCAGGCAACGACAAGACCACGCTCGTCGAGGACTGGAACGAGGAACACCCCGACCAGCAGATAAACATAAACTACGCCAGCATAGACATCGTTACGAGCCTTCAGGATGTCGAGGCGGGCCGCGTGGACTTCACCATAATCGACGCGCCGATGTTCAACGGCTACTATCAGCCGGAATACAACATTGACGTCGACGCCTACAGCCTCAAGGGCAGAACCTCCACCAAGTATTCTTATTTCGTGGTAGCTTACGGCGACGACCAGCTTTACGAGGACGTCAACCGCGCACTGGCCGAGGTTTTCGCCAACGGAACATCGACGGCTATCTGCCAGGAGTATCTTTTCGACGACTTCACCCCCGGCATCGCAGACAAGGAATAGGCAAAGTTTAATCCGCAGCGGCGCGAAGCGCCAGTCGGCAGCGGTTTGACAGGCGCTTCGGCACAGCGGAAAGAAACGGAGATGAAAGAATATGGATGTGGTTTTATTTGACTGGAAGCTCGTTTTTACGCAGATTCCCGAAATATTAAAGGCCTTCCCTACCACCATTGAGCTTACTATAATAGCGACGCTTATCGGATATGTCCTCGGTCTGGCGCTGGCCCTCGTAAAAATTCACAGGGTTCCCGTTCTGCGGCATATAGGCGCGTTTTATATATCCTTCCTCAGAGGAACACCGATATTGGTTCAGCTTTATATCACCTATTACGGCATACCCCTGATACTAAAATACATTAACCTCACCCACGGAACAAATTACAACATAAATTCGATTCCGGCCGTCTTCTTCGCCATTGTCGCGCTGGGCCTCAACCAGTCAGCCTTCGACTCGGAGGTAATACGCGCGGCTATCGAATCTGTGGATAAGGGGCAGCTTGAGGCGGCGAGAGCGCTCGGAATGACGGGCGGGCAGATACTCAGAAGGGTCATCCTGCCGCAGTCCGTCGTGGTGGCTATCCCCTCGCTCGGCAACTCTCTCATTCAGCTTATTAAGGGCACTTCCCTTGCCTTCACCGTCGCGGTCGTTGACCTCACCGCCGCAGGAAGGATTCTGGCGGGCCGCAACTTCCGCTATTTTGAAGCGTATTGCTCGCTGGCTATCATTTATTGGATCCTGACCATCGTACTCGAGCAGGTATTCAAACGCCTCGAGCGGCATTTCAGGATAGACGAACAGGCCCCCGCCTTTGAGGGCAAGGAGGCGCAGCGGCTGACCGCCGTTCTCGAATCCGTCCGTGCGGAAAAGGCGGAGGTGAGCGCGACATGAGCTATATAGAAATTCGCGGGCTGAGCAAGCGTTTCGGCGACACGCAGGTGCTCGATAATCTCAGCCTCGACATTGAGAAGGGCGACGTAGTGGCGGTAATCGGCCCCTCCGGAACGGGAAAATCCACACTTCTGCGCTCGCTGAATCTGCTCGAAACGCCGGAAAGCGGTTTTCTGAAAATCGGAGAAAAGGAGTATAACCTCACCTGCCGTTCCGGCTCAGACAGGAGGAAAATACGCCTTGAAACGGAAATGGTTTTCCAGCAGTTCAACCTGCTGAAAAACAGGAACACCCTTGAAAACGTCACCGAGGGTCTTATCACGGTGAAGGGCCTATCGAAGGCTGAGGCGGAACGTCGGGCGCTTCTGGAGCTTGACAGAGTGGGCATGAGCGACCGTCTCTTCCACTATCCGCGCCACCTTTCCGGCGGGCAGCAGCAGCGCGTCGCCATCGCGAGGGCGCTCGCCATGGACCCGGAGCTGCTTTTGCTGGATGAGCCGACCTCAGCCCTCGACCCGGAGCTTGTCGGCGAGGTGCTGACCGCGATAAAAAAAGTTGCAGCTGCCGGAAACACGATACTGCTCGTCACGCATGAGATGAACTTTGTCAGAAACGCCGCTACGAAGGTCGTGTTTCTGGAGCACGGTAAGGTCGAGGCGCAGGGCACGCCGAAGGAAATATTTGAAAACGCGGATAACCCGCGGCTCAAGCAGTTCCTGTATAAGATAAACTTCCTCGACCTTGTGGACTACTATATTTAATAGCTAAGGAGGACAATAAAATGAAAATAACTTCAGTTGATATAATCCGCTTCCCCCGCCATGGCAACGGTGGGCAGACGCCGGTACTGGTACGCATAAACACTGACGAGGATATTTACGGCTACGGCGAAGCCGGAGTCTCCATCGGAGATTACTCTCTCGGCTGCATAGAGCTTCTGAGGAATTTTGCAAGGCAGCTCATCGGAAAGGACCCACTCGATAACGACGTTATCTATCAGAGGCTTATTCACAGCTTCTGGGCCGTAGGCAACGGCGGCGTAATCTTAGCCGCGATTTCGGCCATAGACACGGCCCTGTGGGACATCAAGGGCAAATACTTCAAGGTTCCGCTCTATGTGCTGCTCGGTGGAAAGCACCGCGATAAGATACGCGCTTATGCGAGTCAGCTCCAGAACGGCTGGAAATACGAGGACTTCTTCGGCGCGCCCGGAGACCTCGGTTTCCTCAAGGCAGCCTGCCAGAGCGCGGTTGACGAGGGCTACGACTGCATCAAGGTAGATTTCGTCGCCAAACACCTCGACGGCAGCAGGATAGACGCTTATGAGGGTAAATATCATCTTCTCCCGCGCACTCTCCGCGAAATAGACCAGAAGCTGGACGCCGTGCGCTCCGTTATCGGCGAGGACGTGGAGCTCATTTTGGAAAACCACTGCATAACCGGCGCACACACGGCGATACAGTTCGCCGAGGTAGCCAGGGACTATAAGCCAAGCCTGCTTGAAGAAGCCGCCGGGCCGCTTGAAACGCACGAATTTGAAAAAATCCGTGAAAAAGTAGACATCCCGCTCGCCACCGGCGAAAGGAATTACACTCGCGCAGGCTTCCTCCCTCTTCTCGAAAGAAAGCTCCTGGACGTTATCCAGCCGGACCTCGGGAACTGCGGCGGCATAACCGAGGGCAGAAAGATAGCCGACCTCGCGCAGACCTACGGCGCTTCCGTGCAGACGCATACCTGCAACACCGCGCTGAGCGTTGCGCTTGCCCTGCAGCTTGAAGCGGCTATCCCCAATTTCTTCATCCATGAACATCACACGACCAACACCTTCTCCTATGTAAGAGAACAATTTGTCTATGATTATCAGCCCGCGAACGGTTATTTCGACATTCCGGACCTCCCCGGCATCGGCAACGAGCCCACGGAAGAAATCCTTCGCCAGTCCGAAATAATTTCTGTCAAATAACTCATACGCCCCCGGAAGCTCTGCGTTTCCGGGGGCGCTCTCATAGTAAGAGGGCTAAAATCAAAGGGCAGCGAGAAACTTCTGCTTGATGTTTTGCGCGTATTTACATATAATAATGATATATAATAAGGGGTGAACCAAATGCCGGTGTTGTCAATTTCTGAAATTGAAAGCTTAATCAGGCCGCTGCTCAGGAAATATCATGCAGAATACGCCTTGCTGTTCGGCTCGTATGCGCGCGGCGACGCAACGGCGGAGTCGGACATTGATATAGTCGTTTTCGGCGGTTCATCTTTTGCTTCAAGAGATATTTTTGCCATGGCAGAGGAACTGCGCGAGCTGAGCGGCAGAAATGCAGACGTTTTTGAGATACGCGAGGGAGACTTCGGAACGCCGTTTTATGATTCCGTCATGAAGGAGGGAATCCGAATCGCATGAACAAACCTGATAAGGAGCGTCTCAAGAAGATAGTCTTGCTATGGGACGCTTTGCATGAAGAAATAAAAAACCGAAAAATTACGGAAGACGTGCTTTTGAATGATAAGTTTTCTCAATGGGCTGTTACGACGCCGATTTACAACATCGGAGAGCAGGTATACCAGTTATCGGCAGAGTTCAAACAATCACACCCGGAAGTTATTTGGCGAGTCGTTTCGGGGCTTCGCCATCGTTTGGTTCATGATTACGAGGGCGTTAACTGGACGCTTATTGCCGAAGTCATTTTTTACGATTTGCCCGCTTTTGTTGAACAGGTAAAGAATATATTGGCTGAGCTGCCTTGATTGCCGCAGATATTCTTACACACCGTCGCCTCCGACGGTGTGTTTTTTCCGACACCGCACAATTCCCGGGAGTTTTTCGCCCCGCTTTCATTAGCACTCTCACTGTGAGAGTGCTAATGTTTACAATTTGGACATATTTTAGACGGGATTTGTTCACGATTGGCACTTATACTAAGGACAGGAAGATAAGGTTAGGAAAGCCGAAAGGAGGCTTCAGAAATGAATCTTGACCGTTTTACGCAAAAATCACTCTCTGCCCTGCAGGAATCGCAGTCGCTTGCTCAGGAGTACGGCAACCAGCAGGTGGAGCAGTGCCACCTGCTCTCGGCCCTGTGCCGTGACGCTGAGGGGCTTATCCCCCAGCTTCTCACTGCCATGGGCGTTGACACTCCGGGCTTTCAGCGCGCGGTGGACGCTCTTATCGAGCGTTTGCCAAAGGTGACGAGCTATGGGCGCGAGGCAGGAAAAGTCTATATTTCACAGGGCATGGACAACGCCCTGCGCTCCGCCGAATCGGCGGCAAAATCCATGAAGGACGAATACATCTCCGTGGAGCACCTGTTTTTGGGTCTGCTCGACGCCGAGGAGGGCGAACTAAAGCAGCTTTTCCGCACATGGGACATAAACAAGGAACGCAGCATGAAGGCGCTGTCCTCCGTGCGCGGCAACCAGCGCGTCACGAGCGACAATCCCGAGGAAACCTACAACGCGCTCAAAAAATACGGCACCGACCTTGTCGAGCGCGCGCGTCAGAATAAGCTTGACCCCGTTATCGGGCGCGACGAGGAAATACGAAACGTCATCCGCATTCTCTCCCGCAAGAGCAAGAATAACCCCGTGCTCATCGGTGAGCCCGGCGTCGGCAAAACAGCCATTGCCGAGGGTCTTGCCCAACGCATCGTGAAGGGCGACGTTCCCGGCAGCCTAAAGGATAAGACCATCTTTTCCCTCGATATGGGCAGTCTCATCGCCGGGGCGAAGTTTCGCGGCGAATTTGAGGAGCGCCTCAAGGCCGTGCTGAACGAAGTACGCAAGAGCGAGGGGCGCATTCTGCTCTTTATAGACGAGCTGCACACCATCGTCGGCGCGGGCAAAACCGAGGGCAGCATGGACGCGGGCAACCTCTTAAAGCCCATGCTCGCGCGCGGTGAGCTCCACTGCATCGGCGCGACGACGCTGAACGAATACCGCCAGTACATC
>JAEEUX010000089.1 GCA_016290695.1 Oscillospiraceae bacterium | reverse complement strand
ACATTTAATTCAGATATGTCTGAGGATGATGTGAATCATATATTTGAGGTGCGGTATAAGTATCGTGAGCTGGAAAAGAAAGATGGAAGCTATGTCATAACGGTTTATGGTGATGCACCTTTCCCAGATAATATTGAAGGGCATTAAAGGAAACAATATACTTCCAGTAGGATAACTTACTATGGGGTGAAAGTGTGAAAGTATTGATTTTGGGAGCCAGTGGGTTCCTTGGGGGCACTATCTATTCGAAAATAAAGAATAGTGGTAATGAAGTATTAGGAACGTACAGCAAGAATAATAAAAATAGAGATTATATTAAACTGGATGTTTTCGAAATAAGCAGCTTGACTGCTCTCGTGACGGAATATAAGCCTGACGTTATTATCTGGACAGTGATGAATCATGAACGTGAGGAAGAGATTGCTGAAAAAGTGATGCCTGCCCTTTGTGATGCCGTAGGTTCTAAAAGGTTTATCTTTGTGTCTACTTCAGTTGCCTATGAGAAAAACATGTCTGAAAGCGTTGAACCATTTCTTAGGACGGAAGAAAGCTATAATCATCATTACTTCAATGGAAAAATAAAGTCTGAGCAAGTTATCAGCAAGTTGCCGAATTATTGTATTGTTCGTCCTGGCAGTATTTATGGCATTGATCCTTTTGGAGAAATGGATAATAGGAGTCTTGCATTGAAAAAACATGTGGACTCCGGAGAGATATATATCAGAGCCAATAATATTGAATTCAGTATCGTTGATGTGAATGAATTGGCTGATGCAATTATTGAACTGACTACAAATGATTATGTCGGGATTCTTAATGTTTCTGAGGAAAAACCAGTATCGCATTATGCATTTAACAAGGCTCTTTGTCGAAAATATGGATGGGATGATAGCTGTATTGTAGCAAATGAGGAAAAAGAAAACATATATTATTTAGGGCAACACCGCATAATTCCGGCGCAAAGATTGCGCTGTCAGAATTTTCGTCAGATTGTTCAAAAAACGCAGGGAATACTTTGTGTATTGCCGAGTATTTTTGGACGATATGACGGAACATTCTGCAAGCAAAATATGTGCCGGGAATTGTGCGGTATTGCCTTAGAGAAAAATCAAAACACGCGCCGCAGGCAGGCCGCTTATCCCGCAAGCTCCGGCCGCCCGTCTTCGCTCGCGCCATTTCCTTCAAATCAGGGTTTTGCAGGCGTTAACGCCTCATTTCAGACGGCAAAAGGACTTGACAGATGGGAGTTATGCTACTATAATCAGCGTGAGTTAGGTGCTACTAACCATTAGTTTATACCCATCGGTTAGTTGTCGCTAATCGGCTGACCGGATATAAACGACGCTTTTCCGGTCATACCGATGCCCTTCCTTATCAGGGCACAAATAAATCAATGCGTAAAGGAGACACTTCCATGAAAGAGAGTTTTCTTGAAATAAAGGATTTAAAAAAGAGCTACGGCGCAGGAGCGGCGCGGCAGGAGGTGCTGCGCGGAATGAATTTCTCGGTTAAAAAAGGAGAGTTCTGCGTGCTTCTCGGGCCCTCCGGCTCCGGCAAATCGACCTTGCTTAACATCATCGGCGGCATCGATACGCCGGACGAGGGCTTTGTCAGCATAAACGGCGACAAGCTCGAAGAAATGAGCGAGAGAGAGCTGACGATGTACCGGCGCAAGCATCTGGGATATGTTTTCCAGATGTATAATCTTATTCCTAATCTTAACGTAAAGGAGAACATAGAGGTCGGCGCGTATCTTTCCGACAAGCCGCTGAAGGTTGACGAGGTGCTAAGCACGCTGGGCTTGCAGGAGCATAAATACAAATACCCGAACCAGTTATCGGGCGGGCAGCAGCAGAGAGTTTCAATAGGAAGAGCGGTCGTTAAGAACCCTGACATACTCTTGTGCGACGAGCCGACGGGCGCGCTGGATTACAGGACCTCGAAGGAGATTCTTGCGCTGATCGAGGATTGCAACAAAAAATACGGCAGCACGGTAATAATGGTAACGCACAACGAAGCCATAAAATATATGTCCGATCATGTGATAAAGCTGAGGGACGGCGTCGTTCGCAACAACGATATCAACGACAGGAAGCTTTCAGCCTTCGAGCTTGAATGGTGAGGGGGATGCGTAATGAAGAACCCTCTTATCAGAAGAATTCCGAGAGAGCTCCGCAGCGACTGGCATAAATATCTCGTAATCATCATCTTTATGGTCGTTATGATAGGCGTGATTTCCGGAATGTATGTCGGGCATGACAGTATGCTTGCCGCCGTGTACGGGGGTAGGGAAACGCTTAATCTTGAAGACGGCTCCTTCGAGCTCAGCCGCGCGGCCTCAAAGGAGCTCCTTGACGATATAAGCTCAGGCGAGCTAGCTGACCTTCGGGCATACTATATAAATAAAGGCGAAAAGGAAGCCGACGAAGAGGTTTCGGCGGCGCTCGAGGAGGGGCTGGGCGAGGAAGTGCGAAGCGCCATAGCGGATAATGTCCGCGCCCAATGCGCCGCCTTCGGGATAAGCGACGAAACGCTTATTCAGGAGCAGATAGATTCTGCGATTTCAGAGTCCTATGACGACGCGCTGGAGCAGGCAAGGGACTCCGAGGAATTCAGGCAGGCGTCGGAGGAAGCGTATCGCGAAGCCCACGAAAAGGTCGCGGAGCTTGTGGACGAAAAGTGGGCGGAAACGGCGGAGCGATATGGGCTCGACGACGAAGCCTTTGTCCCTGTCCCGGTGACGATTTACGAGCATTTCTACAAAGAAGAGGCGGAGGACGCCGATAATGACGGCGCGGAAGACGCGACGGCAAGAGTTTATAGAAGCGACTGCGTCATAGACATGGCTTCCTTCAACGAAGGGCGCGCGCCGGAAACGGAAAACGAGATAGCAATAGACCGGATGCACGCCGACAACGTCGGCATCAGGCTCGGCGACACGATAACGCTCGGCGCGAAGCGCTTCGAGGTCGTGGGTCTCCTTTCTTATGTAAACTACCTTACGCTTCACAGGCACAACACGGACCTTATGTTCGACGCATTCGGCTTCGACGTCGCCATGGTGACGCCCGAGGCCTTCTCCGCGCTCGGCTCGAGGCTGCATTACAGCTATGCGTACAAATACGGCAGCGCGCCGTCGGACAAAATCGAAAAAGCGGCATATTCGGATAATTTTCTTAAAGCGCTTATTACGCAAACGCTCGCGCATGACAACGAAATCGAGGACTATCTGCCGGAATACATGAGGCAGGCGAGCAATTTCGCCGTTTCCGATATCGAAAACGATTCTGCGGGCGCGAGCATACTGTGCTATATCCTCATCGGCGTTATCGCCTTCATCTTTGCGGTAACCATCAGCAACACCATAGACAAGGAGGCTTCCGTTATCGGAACGCTCCGTGCGTCGGGCTACAGCCGGGCGGAGCTCGTCGTCCACTATATGTCCATGCCGCTGATAGTAACGCTTCTGGGCGCGGCGATAGGCAACGCGCTGGGCTATACGGCCTTCAAAGATCTTGCCGTCGGGCTGTATTATAATAGCTACAGCCTCCCGGCATGCCAGCCGGTCTGGAGCAATACGGCGCTTGTAAAGACGACGCTTATCCCGCTGCTCCTGATGTTTTTCATAAACCTGTTTATCATAATCAGAAAGCTCCGGCTCAGCCCCCTTCGTTTCCTGCGGCATGAGCTTGAAAGGACGAGGAAGGCAAAGGCGCGGAGGCTGCCGAAGTGGTCTTTTCTGCGGAGGTTCAGGCTGAGGATACTTCTGCAGAATATGCCGAATTACCTTATACTCGTTTTCGGCGTAATCTTCATAGAGCTTATGATGTGCTTTGCCTTCGGCTTGCCGGATTCTCTGGACCATTACGCCGAAAAAGCGCCCTCGATGATGTTTGCCGAATATCAGTATATGCTGATGGACAGCCGCGACGCGGATGGGAACGCTATCGAAACAGCGGAGGAAAGCGCCGAAAGGTTCTGCGCCGCCGAGCTTCTTTTTGAAAAGGAGAGGAGCTCCTTCCGCGAGGGGCTCGGAAGCGGCGGCGACGAAAGCGTTACCGTATACGGAATAGAGAAGAACAGCAGATATATTACGCTCGGAAGCGATACGGAAAACGGCAAGATTTACATTTCCAGCGCGTTTGCGAATAAATTTAACATAAAACCGGGCGAAACGATATCGCTTCACGCGGAATATGAAAACAGCTCCTATTCCTTCACCGTGGCGGGACAGATCGATTACGAGGGCGGAATAGCCGTGTTCATGGACGCTGACAGCTTCAAAAGCGTTTTTGAGAAAGACGCCGACGATTTTTCCGGCTATTTCTCTCGCCGTGAAATAACGGACATAGATGCTTCCGCCATCGCCGCGGTGATAACGACGGAGGAGATACTTAAGGTAACGAACCAGCTTACGCATTCTATGGGCGGCGCTATAAACGTGTTCAAATACGCGCTGATAGTCCTCACGGCGGCGCTGATTTACCTCCTGGCAAAAATAATCATCGAAAGAAACGAGCAGCCTATATCGATGACGAAGATACTGGGCTTTAAAAACGGCGAAATAGCCTCGCTTTACATCCTGCCTACGGCGATAGTGGTCTGTCTCTTCTCTCTTATCGGTTTCGCGGTGGGGTACTATCTGATGATCCGGATTTTCCATCTGTTCATGCTGCAAATGGACGGCTACTTCGCGTTTTACATGAGCCCGCCCTCGATGCTGCTGTCGGTGCTTTATCTGCTTATCGGATACGCCTTCGTTTCGGCGGTTGATTTTGTGAGGATCAGGAGGATCCCGATGGATGTGGCGCTGAAAAACATCGAGTAGTACCCAGTCAGATAAGGGCGGCCCGAAAATTTATATGGGAATATCGCAAATCTCCGGCCTGGCGCAAATGGCGCATCGGGCCGGAGATTATCGCTTTTTCCTCGCTGAATTCAGTGATCGGCACGTGCTCGCTTTCGGGTACGTGCTTTGTCCTGCGTTCGGCGAATTCGTTGCAGGCGGACACGAACTTTACCGCCAGCATCGGCAATCCGCAGGGCGAGACCAGAAACGCGATCACCAGACCGATACAGCCGTTCAGCGCGGAACCGTGGGTGAAGCAGAAGACGCCTGCCGCGACAAACAGTAGGGAAGCCAGCACAAAGATAATGGAGGAAAGCTTGAGCGCCAGCTTGCACAGGCACTCAACCAGCCACAGGGTCAGCATGATCGGCGCAAGAAGAATTTTAAGAATGAATATCTTTGTCGATCTCGTCCTTTCTTAGTCCATCATATCGGAAGATATGCAAAAAAGCAGGTTGCCCGTTTTTTATACTGTGTGTTTCTGAGCTCTTACTGTTCCAGACTTGAAGGATTCAGCATAAAGTCGAAGATGCTCATAATCAGCACTCCACTGTCGTTATAGTATGGAGCGGGGGCATCCCTGGTAATGATGATCTTCTTAAAGCCGTCGCCGGTCAGCATCAAAGAACGCTGTTCCTGCTCCATTTTCGCCCGGTCCGGCATGGCGTAGACGGACTGAATATAGTAGCGCTTTGAGCCTTTATTGCACACGAAGTCTATTTCAAGCTGACTGCGGGTGCTGTTTCCGTCCTTATCGCTGCCGTTTACTGCCACCACGCCAACATCAACATTGAAGCCCCTGATCTTCAGCTCATTGAAAATGATATTCTCCATGGTATGGGTTTCCTCTAACTGGCGGAAGTTCAGCCGCGCATTGCGAAGCCCGATATCCGTGAAGTAGTATTTCACAGGGGTATCAATATACCTCTTTCCCTTAATGTCATAGCGCACGGCTCTGTCAATCAGGAAGGCATCGCACAAATAGTCAATATATCTGGTTATGGTCGTTTTGCTGATGGTCTTTTGTTTAACGCTTTTGAAAGCAGCCGACAGCTTGGTGGGATTGGTGAGAGAGCCGATGGCGGAGGACAGGATGTTCAGCAGCTCCTCCAGCTCGGCGCGGTTGCGGATTCTGTGCCTTCCTACGATATCTGAAATGTAGGTTTCCTCAAAAAGAGATTTCAGGAATGCGATTTTTTCTTCCGGCTGTTCGGATCGCAGTACAAGGGGCAGTCCGCCGTAGAGCATATATTCATTCCAGCCATCCTGCTTTGTACCGGGATAGACTGACATAAACTCGGCAAAGCTGAGTGGATACATATGAATCTCATCACCCCGGCCGCGAAACTCTGTGATGACATCCTTGGACAGAAACCGGGCATTGCTGCCGGTCACATACACATCTACATTCTCCATGCGGATGAGGCTGTTGAGCACAGCTTCAAACTCGCCCAAAAGCTGTATCTCGTCAAGAAGAATATAGTACATTTCGCCGTCCGAAATCTGCTCTTTCAGATAAGGCATCAGAACGTATGGGTCTTGCAGACGCTTGTTCTCAAACGCATCAAACGCGATCTCGACGATGTGTTTTCTGTCCACACCTTCCGAGAGAAGATAATCCTTGAAAAGATTGAAAAGCAGATAAGATTTTCCGCAGCGGCGGACGCCGGTGACAACCTTGATCAGACCATTGTGCTTCTTGCTGATGAGCTTATTCAAGTAGATATCTCTTTGGATAACCATATTTCGCGCCTCCTAATGGACATTTTTGCGGGTTTCCGCATTTTTGTCCATTGGCATTATACCCGAAAACAGAGGGAATTACAATGGGCTATTGACTTTTTTTGCGTGTACCCGCATTTTTGTCCAATAGAAGCGTCGAGATTACAACGGGAGCGACCCTAAGGCCGCTCCCGTCGCCGCAAATTCCGTTATTCGTCTGCGTCCGGGCCAAACCAGCCGACCGCCTCGTATTCCGTGTTGCCGTCCTTTATCGTGAAATCCAAGTCTGACGGCTTGTATTCCAAATGCCGCTTGCAGTATCCTCCGAATATCAAGATTTCTGCAACATACTGCTCCGATGGCCATTAACCGTGGTTTTCAAAACCTTCGTCGCGGCACCTTCCCATTTTGCAGTGCGCCCTTTTTTCGCAGGCCATTTAAATTACCCGCCATATGCAAGCCTTGAAAGCCTATACAATTCTTCCGCGAAGGCAGGGGTCATTTCTCTCGCCGCCGTTTTGTTTACAAAGCAGGGCTTATTCGGGTCAGCGCAGAATTTTTTCACGAATTCCGCGGCTTCGGCGCGCTGCTGCGTCTCGTCCGCTTCCTCCGCGCTGCTCATTTTCGGCATGATTCCTATGAGAATACGGTCGCCGAAATCATCATATAGCCTGTAGGTATCATTTACGGGCTGCGGGTTCCAGCGGTCCCATCCGGCAAGAATCATATTGGGGACCTGCTTATAGTTCTGCCCGCAGGAATGCAGCTCGCAGGTCTTGCCGAGTGAATGGAGGTGATCCGTCACCTTACGCATATTGGGAACGATAAGCTTCTCGACAATGGATGGGCTGAAGAAGGTATCCTGCGAACCTGCCCAGTCGTCATGTATGCAAAAGCCGTCTATCTCCGGCATTACGTTAAGCGCGTTGTCAAAAATACGGATATACAGCTCCGAAAGGCGTCCGAAGAGTTCAAACACAGCATCCTGCTGGTCTTCATCTGCCATTGCGAGGACGGCTCCCTCAAAATCCATAAATGAGATAAGGCGCTCATACCAGCCTGTGAGGAACCACATGCATACATAAGTATCGCCTTTAAGGTAATCCTTATTTGCCTCCGCCGTTCCCTTCCAGTCCCATGTGTCGGGCTCCGGCCAGACGAGCTTATCATACCATTCGTTCGCATCCTCCATAAAGGGCTTGCCCGGACGAACCATAGAGCCGCCCGCCGTCGGGACGTATTCCCACTCTATGCCGAACATATCCTTCCCGCCGCCCTTCATGGGGTCGAAGCGGCGAGCCTCTATAACGAGGGAACGGGCTACGTTATCGGGAACGCAGATCGGTGAGAACAAAATCTCCTCCGGCCCCGTTATCTGCCAGATGGGTTTTCTCTGGAACATGGCCTCAACCGCCTGCTTAGGCGGCACGGGGTACTGAAAGCGCGGAGCCTGCCTGAACGGGCCGCTCTGCGGGAGCGCGTTCAGCTCCGAAGGCTCAAACGCCGGATTATTCATATATCATCTCTCCTGACTCAGTCTCTGATCATATAGGTACCGGAAGAGTCCAGTATCATTCTGTTATAGTGCTCCGCCGCCTCCGTGGCGCTTTTCGGCTCGTCCTCGGGAGTCTTGCGCTGTTTCCTGCACTTGCCGCAGAAGGTGCACTGTTTTCCTTCCTCAAGGACGCAGGGGCGGTGCCCCGCAGAGCCGGCGTATTCTATTTCGTATGTCCCGTTATCATTGAACTTAAGCTGGCAGAAGCCGAATTTTCCATGAGTCCCCAAAACCTGTAGATACACTGGCTTGCCTACGTAAAGATATTGCAGCGGGCAGTGCCATGTAAATGCGGGAACGCGTATCATGGTCGGCTTCGTGATGATATGCTTTTCGAGCTTATTCGGCTCGGGTCCTATCCAAAACTCTATTTTTGCATCAAAGGAACCGAAGGGGTCCCGCATATCGTAACCGGTAAAGCAGAGATACTCCTCCTCGGGGTGGAAATTGGGGTACTTGTCGATGAAAGTCTCCTTCATATAGCAGCGGTAGCAGGTGTAAATATCCGAGTCCGGCATGCAGTCATGGCCCCGGAAATACGCCTGATACGGCGGCATAAAGTCACCCCAATGGGTATACTGCTTTTCAAAGGTATAAACCAGATGGCTGTATTTCCCCGTGGACGTTTCAATCCCGCCCGTGAAGCCTTCCGCTTCCTCGAACATATCATACGGTGAACGCTCGTCGCAGAAGGTTTTATAGTATACCGCACCGTTTTCTTCCCTGCGCCGGCGTATGGCGTAAAAGCGCTCGGAATAAAGAATGGGCTGGAACAAAAGCGGTTTTCCCAGCGAACGAACCT
>JAEEUX010000088.1 GCA_016290695.1 Oscillospiraceae bacterium | reverse complement strand
GCGGTGGGGCGTGACGTTTGCCTTGCCGACATAGTTTATATCGTCCGGCATGCATTTGCCGATGCGCGCTTCGTTTCCGTTTTCGCGCCAGAAATCCGCGACGGAGCGGATATAGTCGCGGTCCTCCTGCGGCATGATAAAGTCCGAGCCGCAGTTTTCGCGCTCGTCGAAGACGCCGGAGTCAAAATCGTTCACGAGCCAGTCCAGTCCATACTCCGCCCATACGTTTACTCCGCGGAAATATTTGCCGACGTTGCCCACGATGAGCTCGTCCGGCTCGACGCGGATCTGCATCTTCGTGAGTATCTCATAGCAGGCCCTCGCGCGGCGGATGATGGGGACCTCGTAAATGCTTTCTTTATAATATTCGGTGATTATCCTTGTGCGGTCTGCGTCAAGGGAAGGGATGCTGTCGCGGTGAAGCTGTCTGAGTCTTTGAACTCTCGGCGTAACCTCGCTGAGCTTGAACATATAACCACTCCTTATAAGTATAATGCTGATTTGCCAGTATATTTATAATAATATTTTATGATAACCCGCGGGATTAGTAAACAACTTTTTTCGCATTGATTGATGTGCTTTACGAATGACGGCCTACCCCGCAGCGCTTACAATATTGGGCACTTGTTATAATTAATTCTTGCAAGGCAGGGGCTTGTATATTATAATAGCATAAAGAACTGTCTGCAACGATACACGGAGGTACGCTTTGGAACCCAAATCCTGCTGCTTCAGCGGCCACAGACTTATCCCGGAGGGCGAGCTTACGTCTCTGAGCGCAGCGCTGGACGCGGAAATCGCCGCGCTTGCGGCTCGCGGGACGGAAAGCTTTTATTGCGGCGGCGCGCTCGGCTTCGATACTCTCGCGGCGCGGAGCGTTATCCGCGCAAAAGCGGAATTTCCCGCGCTGCGCCTAATGCTCGCCATTCCCTATGAGGGCATGGAAAAGCGCTGGCCCCTGCGCGACAGGATAGCCTACGAAGAGATAATGGCTGCGGCGGACAGTACGGTTTTCCTCTCCGAGCATTACGACAAGACCTGTATGCTCAGGAGAGACCGTTATATTGTTGACAGGAGCGAAACCTGCGTATGCTACCTCACGCAGACCACGGGCGGCACGGCATATACCGTGAACTATGCGCTGTCCTGCGGCCTTGAGGTCATTAACCTTGCTTTGAAAATTTAAATATATATCGGTATTGGAGGAAACTTTCATGAAAGACTATCTCGGCAAAAACACCCCGAAGCTCGGCTTCGGACTCATGCGTCTGCCCACCATCCCGGGCGGCACGGATCAGGACATCGACCTTGAAAAGGTCAAGCAAATGGTAGACCTCTTCCTTGAGCGCGGCTACACCTATTTCGACACGGCCTATCTCTATCACGGCGGAAAGTCCGAGGAGGCGCTGCGCGAGGCAGTCGTAAAGCGCTATCCGCGCGACAAATTCACCGTCACGGACAAGATGCCGCTTTGGGACATCAAGGGCGAGGCGGACTATGAGCGCATTTTCCAGACGCAGCTTCAGCGCACGGGTCTTGAGTATTTCGACTATTATTTCCTGCACGGCATCGGCGAGTCTCAGCTTGAGCTTATCGACAAGACCGGCGGCTGGGATTATATGAAGAAGCTCAAGGAGCGCGGCCTCGTCAAGCACATAGGCTTCTCCTTCCATTCCCCCGCGGCCTGCCTCGACAAGATCCTCACCGCTCACCCGGAGACCGAGCTCGTCCAGCTCCAGATAAATTACGCCGACTGGGAGAGTGAAAAGGTTCAGGCCCGTCTTTGCTATGAGACGGCGATGAAGCACAACGTACCCGTTACCATCATGGAGCCCGTTCGCGGCGGCGCCCTCGCCTCCATGCATCCGGACGCGGCGAAGATCCTCAAGGATTACGCGCCTGACGCTTCGCTCGCTTCCTGGGCCATCCGCTTCTGCGCCTCGCTCGATGGTCTTATCACCATTCTCTCCGGCATGACGACGCTTGAGCAGGTGGACGACAACACCAAGACGATGAAGGACGTAAAGCCCCTCACCGACGAGGAGCGCGAGGTTATCGCCAAGGCCCTCAAGGTCATCGACTCCATCCCCGTCATCCCCTGCACCGGATGCAAATACTGCATCACCAACTGCCCGCAGCATATCCCCACCCCTGCCATCATCGAGCAGATGAACGAATACACGAAGTATCAGAACCTCACCGGCGCCGCCCGCACCTACGGCATGATAACCATGATGGGCGGCAAGGCTTCAAGCTGCGTAGACTGCAAGTCCTGCGAGGAGCATTGCCCGCAGCACCTTGAGATAACCAGCATCCTCAAGCAGGCGGCAGAGCTCTTTGAGAAGAAGGCGTAATCCCTTTAAGTTTACATAATCATCAGAAACGGAGGCTTAACAGCATGACTTTTTACAGATGCGAGCACTGCGGCAATATCATCATCCATTTCAATGATTCCGGCGTCCGCTGCGTATGCTGCGGCGAAGAAATGAAGGCCCTTGAGCCTAACTCCAGCGGAGCCGCCGCCGAAAAGCACACCCCCGTTATCTCTGTCAGCGGCAATACCGTTTCCGTAAAGATCAGCCAGGCAGAGCACCCCATGCAGGAGGCTCATTATATCCAGTGGATAGCCATTGAGACCAAGCAGGGCTGGCAGAAAAAAGAGCTCAAGCCCGGCGAAAAGCCCGAGGCTGAGTTTGTCCTTTCCGGCGCTGACGAGCTCGTCGCCGCCTACGAATACTGCAACCTTCACGGTCTCTGGAAAGCCGAGGCATAAGCGTAAACCGAACAAGCAAAATTTATCGGCTGCGGCAGGGATTGAAACCTGCCGCAGCCGTTTTTCAGGGTGCAAAACGCCTCGCCGCTCTCGCGGCGAGGCGTATATTTATCTCTTTGCGGTTGTTATACCATATCCGAAGGATATGGTATAACATGCCATCTTTTTCGTTTGCCGCGTAAGCGGCGAGAAAAAGAACATTAATAATATAATATTATAATGTCACACGCAATCACACGTTATCAGACTCGATGAGACCATAACCGCCGTCTCTTCTTCTGTAAACGACAGAGAATGTGTCGCCTTCATCCTGGTTTTTGAACACGAAGAACTCATGCTCCAACAGGTTCATCTGGAGGATAGCCTCCTCAACGGACATGGGCTTGATGGAAAAACGTTTCGTGCGGATGACCTTGAATTCGCCCTCTTCCTCTTCCGGCGCATCAACCGCAGGGGCAAATTCCTTCTCAAGAACGCCCTCGTGGATGCGCTTTGCCAGACGGGTCTTGTTCTTGCGGATCTGGCGCTCAAGCGCGGCAACAGCGGAATCGACGGAGGCGAACATATCGCTCGTAGTCTCGCTTACCCTGTAAAACATTCCGTTATTCTCTACCGTAAGCTCAACGTTATGGCGGTTCTTCTCGATGGAAAACTTAACATACGCCGTCGATTCGCCTTTAAACAGACGATCGAGCTTGCTGATTTTCTTATCAGCATAATCCTTGAGATCATTTCTTGCATGAATTTTCTTTTCGGTATAGACGAACTTCATAAATAACGCTCCTCTCGGTGCCGGATTACCAAAGGGTGAAAGGTTGTGTACCTTTGGTGTAATCATTATAACATAAATGTTGAAAAAAATGAAGCTTTTTTCACGAAAACCTGGCGAAATTAACGCTTCATTTTTGTTCAATTTATATCTTCCCCGAGGCGTGCCGCGTTACATGGCAGCCCATATTGACGACGCAGGGCAGGCCTGCAATATGGGTGGGCTGCGCGTCGATATTAACAGCCAGCGCCGTGTGCGCCCCGCCGAAGCCCTGCGCGCCGATGCCGAGCGAGTTTATCTTCTCGAGGACGCGCTTTTCCATCTCGGCGTAGTACGGGTCGGCGTTTCGCCGGTCAGCCGGGCGGATAAGCGCCTTCTTCGCCGTGAGTGCGGCAAGCTCTACCGTTCCTCCGAGCCCCACGCCGAGCACCACCGGCGGGCAGGGCCTCGCCCCGGCCTTTTTCACGGTTTCAACGATGAAATCCTCAATGTCGGCCTGAGAGCAGGAGGGCAGGAACATCTTCATCGCGCTCATATTCTCGCTGCCGAAGCCCTTCGGCGCGACGGTTATGTTCACCCCGTCGCCCTCGACAAGTGAAACGTGCAGCACGGCGGGCGTGTTGTCCTGCGTGTTTTCGCGGCGCAGCGGGTCGCGCACGACGGATTTCCTGAGGCAGCCGTTAACGTAGCCGCGGCGGACACCCTCGTTCACAGCGTCGGAAAAGAGGCCGCCGCAGATATGCGCGTCCTGCCCGATTTCCGCAAAGACGACGGCCATGCCCGTGTCCTGACATATCGGGAGTTCCGCCATGTCCGCGTATTTATAGTTCTCAACGATGTCCTCCAACGCGCAGCGGGCCGCGTCGCAGCCCTCGTCCTCCGAGGCGCATTCGAGCATTATCGCAAGCTCCGGCGGCAGGACGGTGTTTGCCCTGATGCAGAGCTTTTCCACCAAAGAGGCTATTTCTTCAAAGCTTATATCGCGCATTTTATCCTCCGTACCGCAGTTTTTCCCGAGCACCCCGACGGTTTTACCCAAAAGTAGTCGGGCTTCGGCAAAATCCGCTATTTACATATTATGCCAATAGTGGTATTATCTAATCACAGCTTAACCAAGCGGCGAATTTCGCCCGGTGGGGGCTGAGGCTCGCAGGAGCGGGCCGAAAGTTCATATCTTTATCCCACAACCCACTTTGCGGGCTGCCTTTCCCGGGCAGCCCGCGCTTTTTTGCGCGGTGCAGGGGGCGGCGGGGAAGGCGGGATTATTAGCAATGTAAAAATGAAAAATCGAACCTACCTGTGGGCCGCAACCCCATTGTTGCCCATCAGCCATATCAACCCTCAATCGCCTGCGGATAGATAAAAGCGGGTCGGGAGCAAGTCCCCCGGCCCACTGTAATATTATCTGCCGTTTCTTCCGCGGCGGCTCGACTTGCGCTCATACTGGCGTATGCCGGAAATCTTGCTGTCCGAATCTGCCATAAACTGCTTGAGCCTGTCCTCAAAGGAAAGCTCGGTCTGAGCCTGCGGAGCGCGGTTATTGCCGCCCTTCTGCGAAGAGAAGGAGCCGCCCTGCGCCGGCTTATGGCGCGGCGCTTGCTGCGGAGGCGGGTCCTGCGTCTTTCTGATGGAAAGATTGATCCTTCCGTTTTCGTCTATCCCTATTACCTTTACCTTAACTTCCTGGCCCTCGCTTAGAAAATCGCTTACCTCGTTAACGTAAGAATAGGCGATCTCGGAAATGTGGACAAGTCCAGATTTTCCGCCCGGCAAGGAAACGAACGCGCCGAATTTCATAATGCTCGTAACCTTACCATCCAATATTGCTCCCACAACCAAATCCATGTAAGACCTTAGTCCTCCTTAAAAATATGTGTATAACGCAAACAGATAAACTGTTTTAAACTATGCTGCCGTGCGAGCTTCACTCGCTGATATCATAATAAACGACCTCGCCGGGCAGAACCAGTCCAAGCTTGTCGCGGGCGATGTTTTCAATAGTATCCTCATTCTCGCTGTTTTGAATTTCGTGGTCTATCGCCGCGTTCGCGGCCTCCAGCTTCTTCACCTCGGAGGCAAGGACTTCCCTGTCATGCTCCGCCGTATCCACCTTGCTGCGGATGGAAACTATGGAAAGCACAGCCTGAACCGCGAGGACGGCAATTATAATCTTCACAACAATGCTTGATTTTTTAAGCTTCATCGCCCGGTTCCATCCTTTCTCATCTGTAAACACGATTTTTTCTCGGCGATTTTCGCGTGTTTTTCTCATTAGACTCTAATGACCCATTCTTATTATATAAAATACACCTTTCCCATAGATTTTTAAAGAGTTTTTTTAATATTTTTCCATACTTTTTGAGCATTACAAGGATTTTTTTCACCGGTTTCTTTATAATGTTAGCAGTTTTTATAATTATTGTAAATATCTTGCAGAATAATCGACGTACTTTTCCCCGCGATAGTCCAAAATACGCCCACATCCCGAGGAAAATGAACACGAGCATAAATATTCTCAGCCCCCCGTCCCCCACTTCGAGGCCGAGGAAAAAATACATCGCCGCCAAAAATGCGCAAAACGCGATATCCGGCAAAACGCGCAGCCTCGCGCCCAAACGCAGGACGGCGAGAACGTCGTAAACCAGCGCGGCAGCTATCCCCGCGGCAAAGGAAGCCGCCGCCTGCCGAAGCTGGAGGTAAACGGGCAGATCCATCAGCCGAAAAGCCGCGAAAGGAGTGACCTGCGCTCGTCTGTTCTCTCCTCGTAGCTCATCGCGTCTATCCTCCCCGTAACGGAAAGCTCGCCGCCCTGTATGCTCAGCTTGTCGATGTGCAGGCCCTCGCCGCGCAGAATAAGCTGTCCCTGCGTGGTTTGCAGGCTTATGCAGCTCTCGTCGAAGCTTGCGACGTCCTCAACCCCCGAGACGCTAAGCTTTTCGCGCGATACAAGGGACAGCGAGTGCACCGCCCTTTTCCCTGTTTCTTCATAGCTCACAGCCATTTTCAACCCTCCCAAAAATTTCTCGGTATATAAGTATTCCTTAATCGCTTAATTATGCAAAAATATCAAATAAATGCTTGACAATTCTATAAATACATAGTAATATACATTTTGTCACCGCTTTGTAACTCATTGTTTGTCGTTTGCAATTTTTACTCCGTTTCTTGAAGTCATTTGCAACCGCACGGTTACAAATCGCATATTTTTCGTTTCTATTTCAGTTTTTGCCGTAACGAAAGGTTTGAGATAATGAAGTTTTCTGCCGAGCTTTTTGAAAAAATTAAAAAGTCCACCGGCGAGCTTTCCATGAAGCTCAATAAGCTCATTACCGGCTTCAAAAGCATCAGCCACGCCAAAAAGGCAAGAGCGGTCAGCCTCGCTTCCATTGGCGCCTGCTGCCTTTGCGCCATCTATATTTTCACGCTGAACGTCGCTTTCGCCGTCTCCGTTGACGGAGAGCTCGTCGGCTATGCGGAAAACGCAGAAGAGATTAACGAGCTCGTTTCCTCTGTCACGGATAATGTTTCCGGCATTTTGGGCTATGATTACGACGTCAGCAGCTCCGTCGACTGTCAGATCGCCATCGGCAACGCCGACGGCAACATAATCGAGTCTGTCGAGGAAGCTATTTACGGCAGCTTTGAGGGCATTGACAAGTATACCGTCCTCAGCGTTGACGGAGTTCCCTTCTGTGCCTTCAATTCCACGGAGGAAGCCGCCGAAGCGCTCAACGCTTATATCGCGCATTACACAAACGACAACACCACCTCTGTCAAGCTCATGAATGAGGTCACCATCGCTAACGACTATGCCGATTCCGCGCTTCTCACAGTCGGCAATAACTTCGCCGATGAAGCGGTCTCCGTCATCAAGGTAAAGACCGTCGAGACAGAGGTCACTCTCGAAGAAATCCCCTATGATACCGAATACACCGACGACGATACCCTTTTTGAAGACGAAGTTTTCGTCTATGTCGAGGGCGTTGAGGGTAAGGCCGAGGTTGCCTGCGTCAACACCTACATCAACGGCGTTCTCGCCGAGAGTGAGGAAAGCGGACGTCTCGTTCTTTCGGAGCCTTCCGCAGCTCTCGCCCGCAAGGGTACGCGCCAGCGCCTCTCCGTCGGCAGCTACATCTGGCCCGCCGAAGGTGAGCTCACTTCTTACTTCGGCCGCAGGAGCGTCGCCGTCGGCTCCTCTTATCACCTCGGCATTGATATCGCCAACGACTACAGCACAGACATCATCGCCGCAGACGGCGGAACGGTCATCGTTTCCGAGTGGTTCGACGATTTTGGCTACAAGATTGAGATAAAGCACGATAACGGCGACGTAACTTATTACGCCCACTGCTCCGAGCTTTTGGTCGAGGAGGGCGACATTGTCAGCCAGGGTCAGCTTATCGCGCGCATGGGCTGCACAGGCGTTGCCAGCGGAGTTCACCTCCACTTTGAGTATCATCCCAAGGGCGGCAACGCGAGAGACCCGCTGAACGTGCTCCCCTAAAACCTAAAATCAACGGCTGGCCGCAGAAAATGCAGTCAGCCGATTTTTTTGAAATAGGGGCTTATATTTTTGAATACAATATGCTATAATCCATAAGTAGCGTTTATCCGGAAGGGGTGGTGCCTCGTATGGCTGAAAAACGCGGAGGAAACAAAATAATGGCTCAGAACCGCAAGGCTTTTCACGATTATTTCGTGGAGGACAGGTACGAGGCGGGCATCTCTCTGGCCGGCACGGAGGTAAAATCCATCCGGCGCGGCACGCTGAATCTGAAGGACTCCTTCTGCATCGTCAAGGACGGAGAGATTTTCGTCCACGGCATGCACATAAGCCCGTATGAGCAGGGCAATATTTTCAATAAAGACCCTGTCCGCCCAAGGAAGCTTCTCATGCACAAGAGGGAGATTAACCGCCTCTTCGCGCTCGTGAAGCAGGATGGCTACGCGCTCGTCCCCCTTTCGGTTTATTTTAACGAGGCCTCGCGCGTGAAGCTTGAAATCGGCCTGTGCAAGGGCAAAAAGCTGTACGATAAGCGCGACGCTGCCGCCGCGAAGGACGCAAAGCGCGAGATTGACCGCAGCCTCAAGTCGCAGCGCCGCTGAGTATAATCACAAGGAAGGAAGATAAAATCATGGCAAATCCCGTTGTTACAATAGAAATGCAGGACGGTAAAATAATCAAGGCCGAGCTCTATCCCGAGGTCGCTCCGAACACGGTGAACAACTTCATCTCTCTCGTAAATTCCGGCTTTTATGACGGCGTTATTTTCCACAGAGTCATTTCCGGCTTCATGATCCAGGGCGGCGACCCCGAGGGTACCGGCATGGGCGGCCCGGGCTACGGGATCAAGGGCGAGTTTTCGTCCAACGGCCTTAAGAACGCCCGTAGGCAGAACCGC
>JAEEUX010000087.1 GCA_016290695.1 Oscillospiraceae bacterium | reverse complement strand
AGCTTCTGTAAACTCAAAGTCTTCAAGGCAGCTGAAATCCACGTCCGCAAGCTGGTCAAAGCTCTTGGACAGGCGGGACATATCTGCTCCAATATTGGAAAAATCGGCAAGCTGTTCGATCTGCTCGACTATGTTCGTAAGCGGACTGATCACTTTTCTTCCGTAGGCTTCAATCTTATCATAGAAACCTTCTATACCCTTGCCTCCGAAAGGACCTTCAAGCAGCGCCTCATAATCGAAGGCCTTTTTGAAGTTTTCTGACAAGCTGATATTGACGTCCACGCTGTCCGCGATGCCGCTGATCGCTTTGCTGAAGTCAAAATCTTCGATGCTGCTGAAATCGACTCCCTGCAGTTCTTTATAAGATTTTGAAAGCTCCTCCATCTCTGATTCAATGTTGGAGAAATCTGTAAGATCGGCAAGATCGTCATAGATGCTCAGCACAGGCGCAGCGACCTTCTTTGCATAACCCTGTAGCCATGCAAAGATATCTTCACCGACGTTATCTCCGCCGAAGGGACCCTTTAAAAGAGTCTCTATATCAACAAGTGCCTTGAATTTATCGTTCAGCTTAACGTTTATCTCGGCTCCGGAAATTATTTTTCCGAGGTCCAGGTTTTTAAGGCTGGCAAAATCAACGTCTTCTAAATCCTTATAAGCCGATTTAAGCTCAGCTATTTCTCCGTCCGTCAGGGAACTGAAATCAGCAAGCTCCAGAATATCGTCATAGAGATTTGTAAGAGGCTTGATAAGGTCTTCGCCATACGAAGTGATAGAATCAAAAATGCCGCCAACGCCGTCAGCGCCCAGAGGTCCGGACAATATGGAATCAATGTCGATGATTTTTTTGAACTGTTCCTCAAGCTTACCGGTATTAAGGCCGATAGAAACATCAAAATTAAAGTTTTTAAGGCTGCTGAAATCAACGTCCTTAAGCTCTGCAAAGGAGGATTTCAGTTTCTCTATTTCGTTATTGCTGAGGCTGCTGAAATCGCTCAGATCCGCTATCTGCTCATATATGCTTGTAATGGGCGCAAGAGCGTTTTTGCCGTAATTCTTTATAGAGTCGTAAACGCCGTCAACACCGCCTTCGGCAAGCTCGGTGATGCCTTGAAGTCCGAGCGGGCCTAGAAGGAGCGACTCAATGTCAAACTGCTTTTTAAACTCGTCAGAAAGGCTTATGTCGACATTGACGCCCTTTAGCGCTTTACCGAGGTTAAAATCTCTAATACTGCTGAAGTCTATGTCAGCAAGCTCGTCAAAGTTTCCGGAAAGGGCGCGCATATCCGCTTCGATGTTCGTGAAGTCTGTAAGCTTCTCAAAATCGTCGTAAATCTTCGTTACCGGGCTGATAAGCTCTTTGGCAAAATCAATTACTTCATCATAGATTGCGCTGCTCCAATCGGTGCTTTCAAGCTTCTCGGCAATACCCTGCAGCTCTTCAATAGCTGCCTGAACCTCCGCAACGAGGTCGTTGATCTTCTGCATTATTTCGCTGTCGTCAAAATCAATGGTTTCTTTAACGACCGCGAGGACACCCGGCTGACGGATGCGCGCCTCCTCGTTCTCCGTAACGAGGAAGGTTTGCTCCGTAGCCATATCGAGCATTCCGTTTTCGTCCTCATCGGTACTGATATAATCTATTGCGACTCTGTATTCGCCAACCGGCAGCTCATAACCGAGGTCAGTTTGCAGCGGAACGCCGTCAGCGTCAACAAGAGTTCCGTTTGTGTAGCTTATACGCATATCGCCGGTGAGGCCGTCGTCAGTGGGAATGAACTGTACGTTATCGGTAACGTCTACCTGATAGCGCTTACCGGTGACTATTTCTTCTATGTAGAGGTTAAAGTTCGGACGGGATTCCTGGCCGCGAACGCTGCTGCCGGGATTATATGCTTCGACGTTTGTAAGGTTAACTGTTATATATTTCGGGTCCTTTGTGAAGCATTCTTCGGGGCTTACGCTCGTAGAATATGTAGGCGTTCCGCTTCCTACGGAGGGCAGATAGATAAAGTTCGCCCTGCTGGAATTATAAAGCGCCTTAACGTCTTCTCCGGCTTCGTTGCCGAACTTATCTTCAAACTCCTGCTCAAGCTGCGGGCTCGTAGCAGTCACCATATACTGGCGCGTAGTCGGCCAGGGCTTGCCTGTTGCCATAACCGTAAAGGTCGCGGCGAATTTTTCGCCCGGAAGGATGGGGTTCTTTTCGCCCTTCTCAGCCTGCTCAGGCGTTAAAGCCTTTTCAAACGTAACAGTCTGCGTCGAGCCATAGCTTGTCAGCGGCGCTCCGGTTTCGTCGCGAAGTATATTGCCGGCTGCGTCGCGCTTTACGAAGCGCAGACCTTTTTCCAGAGTCATGCTTATATCGACTCTGTCGTGCTTCATGTCGTATTTGGCAAGGTTTTCAATCTCGACGTTTATATCGAAAACGCCGAAATTCTTGTAGGTATCCTGATTGTTGGGATTTATTTCTACCTGTGTAACGGGATCCGGGAAGCTAATAGCAAGAACGCTCGTCGGCTCTATAATCTCGCCCAGTCCGTAAACTGTGCCGAGCTGCATAACCGCCCCGTTTGCAAGCTTCGCGGCGCTGCCCTCTCCGCTCCAATAGAACGCAACGGCTGAGTCAGCGCTTCCGTAATCGTTTTTATCGTCTGTAAAATCGAGGTTCGGGTCAATAATGCTGCTGCCCTTTTGTTCTCTGCCTATAGCGGCAAGGGCAGCCTTCGCCGTCTCAGCGGCCGCTGCTGCTTTGTCAGCAGCAGCTTTAACCTTATTTGCGTCTTCTCTCGCCTTTTTGGCGTCAAGATCTGCCTTGGAGCCTTCCTCGGCGCCCACTGCGGCTTCTTCTTTAGTCTGGGCTTCGTTTTCCTTCTGCTCGGCAATCGCAGCAGCCTTCTCTGCGAGACGCTGCGTCCTCGAGACTTCTGCTGCCGCCTCCGTCATTTCTGCCGGAACGGCCTTGTAGTCTTCAAACTCCTCAAACTTTTCGTTGGCAAGCTTGTTCCAATGGCTCACTATCATATAGTCGAGGGGTCTGTACGTCGCAATATCGGTATAACCGTACGCAATTACGTTCGTTGCAAGAGGGTTCGACGCATCGAGCGTATCACGCATCACCCAGTAACCGGGCATGGTCCAGTAATTCTTATTCTCAAGAGCAACGCCCTGGTCATTTACGGGATCCTTGGAGAGCATGCGCTCAACTCTGAGAGTGTTGCTGGATATCGTGCCTATCTGGAACTCAGGGCCGTCGTTTGCACCGAGCATCGTATCAAGGAGAATTCTCGCGCCGACGTTAACTTCAGCTCCGCTCATATTCTGAACCTGATAGAAAATCTGAACATTTCCGCTGTTTTGCTTATCTTCCTCGGGATAAAGGAGTAAGATCTGAGTAACGGTAACACCCTCAACTGTCCACGGCGTAACGACAGCCTGGCAGCCGTCGGGAATAGACGGAAATTCACTCTTCGTCAGCACCTTCGTCTCGCCAATATCGGACGTGACACCCTTTTCGGGAATAGTGTACTTATTGCCGAATATATAATCCGTTCCATTAATGCGAAAGGTGGTAAAGGAGGTGTCGCTGTCACCGAGACCATCGCCAAAAAGTCCTCCGATGAAGGAAAGGAAGGAATTGTCGTCGGTTTTTCGCACGCTTTGTCCTTCCAGAGTTTGTATGCTGAATCTGCCGTTTTTAGAATTTACAGTCAGCTTAATAAAATCGTTACTGAGCGCAATCTCCTCACCGACAGACTCACGGACGAATGCTGCCGCCGCGCTCATAGGGAGAATGTTGATAATGAGGACTATCGCGAGGAATAATGCCAGTCCCTTCCTGAAAGCTTTCATGGCTTGCCTCCTTTGTTTTGCTCAGGGTGGGCTGCGCCGGTTTCAGATTATCGGCGCAGCCCTGTATTCGTGTCAGTTATCGCTTGTCGCGGCGATGAAGAATGTTGTGTACTCTCTTGTTCTTTCCTGGTTTCTTATTATAATTGTGTACCATCCGGCCTTCTCAAAGGTCACCTTGAAGCTCTTGCTTATAAGCTCCTCGCTCGTAAGCTTTGAGGCTATAGTTTTGAGCTGGCCTTCGCGGTAAAGCCCGCGAACATACAGAATATCATAGCGCATATCGGTGTTCTGAACCTTATTCTTATCCGTGCCGTAGAACATATTCTGCATTCTTGTCTGGTCTATTCTGAACTCAACGTGGTTGTCCGGCAAAATTGAACTGTTCGTCGAAAGACTTGACAAAAGCGTGAAATTCTTGCCGTCGCCCGCTTCAATAAGCAGGCCGTCCGCCGGGATAATTATAAGCGTCTGCTCGGCATAGGATACGTTGCCGGCAGGGTCTTTAACGGTATAAACGAGCGTATATTTACCGACCTCGTTCAGTTTGCCCTTCTCGTTCTCCGTCTTATTCTTATCGTCATTACGGGCTACGGTAACGGTAAAACCGTCCGTATAGCAGTTATCATTAATAACATATCCGCCTAAAAGATTATTGATTTCGTCTAAGCTAAGCTCCGTCAGACGCTTCGTCTGGTCGTTGCTTATAACTGCGGTGGGCTTTTCGAGCGTCAGCGTCGGCGGAGCATTGTCAAGGCCGGCAATAACGATCGGGATGCGCTCGGTGTTGCCAAGGTCGTCGCAGACGACCACCGCCGTTTCGCCGTTTGCCATATATGTGCGTGTGTAGACGTAGCATCCACCGGTCTGCGGTAGAACGTTGCTTACATGCTCCGTCACTTTTACGCCGGACGGTGATATCCCCTCACGGACTTCGTCTATCTTAACCGGGCCGAGATAGAGTTTTCTGCCGTCATTCAATTCTTCAAAGGTGACGGTCGCCTTAACCTTGCCCTGCTTGGGGTTTTCCTCGTCTATCGGCTGACCGTTAATCGCCGGGTCGTCGGATACGTATTCGTAATTAACCGTATATTTGGGAATGGTCTTCACTATGTTGTCTGCGGTATAGTCAGCCTGAGAAACGTTGCCGACCTTATCGCGAACGATAAAGGTATATTCGCCGTTTGCGATTATTTCCATCGTCGTATTTCTGTCATTATTTACAACGAAGAAGTCTTCTGGATTCGGGTCCGTCTTCTTTGCTTCAAGAGTCGCGCCGGAGGCAATCGCGCCAACGGTTTTGTACAAAGCATAATCTGCGTCAACGTATACGCTCGGTGCATCCTTGTCTATGTTTCTCACCGAAGCCGTAAGCGTCGTTTCATTCTGCGCTTCGTCCGCTATTGTAAACTCAGCCGTTCCGTTCTTTGAAAAGGAGAACTGGAACTTAGGTTCAACGCTGATTGTGTTTACGGGGTCGTCGTCATAAGTTACCGAGAGTGACTTGACGTAAACCGGCTCGCCAACCTTGAGCGTCGCCACGACAGCGCCGTTCGTGGGGGCCACCTCGCTGTAGCTTATATAGCCAACGGGCGGGGTATCGTCAAAAATATCAACAACTACAACGAAATGGGAATCTGCGGTCTGCTCTCCGCGCGCGAGTTCAAATTCATATACGCCGTTAGCAGACACGGTGAAGTTTGCGCCGGACGGAGTCGCGACGGGCGCGCCCTCTTCTGCTGCCACAGGCGCCGCCGTAACGTCCTCCGGAAGATCCATAAGGAACGTTAGAGCTATGCCGCTCTTTCTCTTGAACGTGGAGTCGAATTCCGCGGCGGCCCAAATCGCATTCTCAACGGTTCCGATAACTATTTCCTTTTCTTCGCCCGTCGCACCCTCGGGAGAACGGAACTTGACCTTTATGCGTCCGCCGTCCTTATAATCCTCCGGCAGTCTGATCTTGATCATGCTCATGTACGGGAGCCAGTTGCACCATGTGTCGCCGCCGTTTGTTGAAATGGAGTAGCGGAAGCCGGTCTTATCGTCAATTATGAGGTCGAGGTTTGCGACGCCGTACTTCGTTCCGTCCTCCTTCTCATAAACCGCCAGAAGCTGGCAGGCATACGCGGGAAGATTGGCGGGCGCGGAGGTTCCGCGCAGCTTGTATGCAGCGGAAACCTTTTCGATACCGTTACCTGCCTTATCGGCCGCAAGAATATGCAGATAATAATCTCCCTTTATCTCGGCCTGGATTTTAACCATTCCGTCTTCCGCAAGCGCCGTCCAACCGTCCGCATCGGGGCCCAGTGCTTCATTCGTCGTCGTTATGAGATATTTTGTGCCGTCTGCCATTCCGGACAGATCGTCCGATGCGCCGACCATTACCTCGAGGAAATCCTGTTCGGCTCCGAACCCGTCCGGGCTGATGACTATCTTGGGCGCCGTTCTGTCAAGCCGGTAAGCCTGACGGAAATACGAAGGCTCGGAGATGCTTTGATAAACCTGAACGTGAACATACCAGGTTCCGTCAGCGCGCGTCTTTTCAGCATCATTCAGCGCAGGAAGCTTATATGTATAAGCCTTGGCCGCCGTGTCGGCGGACTCTGCTGCAAGCTCTGTGAATTCTGTGGGCTTATCAAGGCTGCCCGTAACTGCGTATTCAAGCTTGGTTACCGTAACTCCCTTAACAAGCACACTGGGGATTATCTCATTGCGATAGCCCGCTATTGCATCCTCCGGGCCGAAGGTGCAGGTTATGGCGTTGGATGTATTTACTGTTACGGTGAAATCGCCGGAGTTGGTTATCCTTGTGTTCCCCGCCACGTCGCTGAATTTTATATAAAGGATATATTTTCCGTCGTCCATGACGTTGCCGAGCGTCTTGGCAGTGCAGGTAACGCTTCTTACGCCGTACGTCGGGCTTGCAAGCTCGTCGGTGAGCGGGTTTTCAATATTTACCTTATCGTCATACTGAACCTGAGTCCACTGAACGTCGTCATAGGTCTGGGAATTGTCGTTCTTCTGTTTGACCCACTGATAATACACTGTTTCGGTGTCAAGACCGCTGAGCGCGTCGGTGATTGTAAATGGAAGCTCAACGGCTGCTGTTCCGTCGCCGGTCATGTTCTCCTTGTGATAAACCGCTGTTTCGCTCGGCGGGGTATTATCAAGGAGAAGACGCGTCGTTTTTACTACCCAGTTGGAGTCTTTCTTATTAAAGAGGAGCAGGGGCCAGACATCCGTGTTGCTGTAATCAGCAAGCTGTAAAAGCGCCTGCGCGCGGGCATAGGCCATCGCAGCGTCGGAATAACGGTCGCTGCCGCTTGCGTCAAGCCAGGCGATGAACTCCGGTTTAAAGGCGATGTTATATACGCCTTCCTTTACTGCGTCCCAAGAAACGTTATAATCCGGCGTGGGATCTTTCGGCGCGCTTGATGTATTGCCCCCGATATACGCGCTGATTAATTCGTTTTTCTTATTGGCCTGCGCGATAACGGTGGTATACCCATCGTTGTAAATGATCATTTGCTTTTTTGCGTAGGCCATAGCCGCTTCGGAATAACGGTCTTCTCCGCTCTCATCAAGTAAGGAGATGTAATCGGCGGTATAAACGGCTTCATAGACTTCTTTCTTTTTGGCATTCCATGCAGCAGCATCACTCGGAATATTATCTGTTATATACTGCGCCACTTTTGCGTCAGGAACAGCCGCCGCTGTTACGGCCGTGTATAAAACCGTGTTCTCGCCTTCGGTATATTTTCCGTAAGCAGATTCCGCCTTTGATTGCACTATTGCTGCTTGAAAAGCGTCATCTGTACCTCGTTCATATCCGCTGCGATCAAGCATGGTAATGAAGCTTCTCGTATAGACTGTATTGTAGCATGCTTCCTGAACAGCCTCCCAAGCTTCCTGATCTGTAGTCTCGTGTTCACTATCACCCGTTCCCGTTTTCGGGTGTTCGGCTTTATATGCAGCAACTCTTTCGGCTTGTTGGCTGTTCATAGCCGCTATTTCCGCAGCGGCTGTAGTTGCATTGTAATAAACTGTATCGTCTCCGCTTTTATATGATTTAAACGGCGCTCTTTATTCGCCGTAGTTTTCTGCAAGCGGAGAAATTTCTTCTGCTGTAAAGTTTGCCTTTTCTTTTAGTGTATTATATCCGTTAGCTCCTTCGTTTTCTTTCAGCCATTTTACAAAACCGGGCGAAAAAGCCGTGTCGAACACATCATTTCTTACCGCTTCCCAGGCTTCTTCATCAGTCGGAGTATTAGCGGCGATATATGCGGCAATCTGCTGGCTTTTATAGCTGCCGACATCATCGCTCATAGAATCAGCGCTATAACCATCATTATATATATCACCGTCTCCGGCTGTCGCCACAGCCACTGCGGCTTTGCCTTCCGCATACTCCATTGCGGCATCGGAATACATATCCGTTGGGCCGCCTTCTGCGAGCCATGCGAGGAATTGAGCCGTATAAACAGTATTATAATAGTCCTGTTTTATTGCGTTCCATGCGGTACTGTAGCTCGGGGCGTTGCCCTTTCGGTAAGCTTCTATCTGCTCCGCCTTGAGCTTCAAAAATTCGCTGTAATCGTAGCCGCTGTTATATTGCAGCGTCTTAGCCAGATTATACTGCATAAGCTGACGGGCAGAGTCCCAGGTCATGTCCGCCGTCCAGACGTGCAGATACCACGCTCCGTCGCCCTCGCTCGTCATAGCCGATTCCGGCGGGATGATGTCGGAGAAATTGTTCGCCATTAGGATAGTGTAATCCTTCCATGCAGAAGCATAGGGACGGTCAGTTACGGTTTTCGGCTGCTCGCCTGTGAGAGAATAGCGCTTTATCGCCTCAAAATTCTCTCCCGTGCTGGGCGGCGTAACATTCCTTGTCCAGACGTAGAAGATAAGGCCGACAGCGCTTGCCGTGCTGCCCGTGGTGTTATCCGGGCGGTAAATGCCCTTGCTCGGGCGCTTCGTATTGCTCGAGGAATAGTCCGGGTCATATTTTGCGACGGGGACATCCGGATCCTCTGCGGAGGCGAGTATTTTTGCCGCCTGACCCCATACCTTGTCCGTACCTATGCTTAATTCTCCTGTTCCGAATACGTTGTAATTGAAAGTGATATTC
>JAEEUX010000086.1 GCA_016290695.1 Oscillospiraceae bacterium | reverse complement strand
TCTCATAGGCGATTTTTTCCGAAATTGCCTTCTCGGGCGCCTCAATCTTCACATAATTCTTGCTGGTGGGCATAAGTCCGCCGGAAAATGTCAAAGAGCTTACCCGATTGTCGAAACCCCTGTCACCCTCAGTGAGCACAGTGCCGTCGATCACGCTGAACATGCCGCTGTCTTCCATACCGACAGCGCCGCCGCGATTGCCGCCGGTACTGGCCGCTGTAAACGTTCCAGCACTGACGCTCAGCGGTCCTCCCATGACGTACAGAGCCCATTTGGTGATTTTAGAGTGGGAATTATTCATTTCAATGGATACCGCGCCGCCGGTTTGGATATAGGAATTCACCTGCACCATGCCCTTGATCTCCAGTGTCGCGCCGGGCTCCGCCGTGATTGTGAGCTTGTCACCGAAAATGGCACTGTTTCGCAGGCTCTCTCCCATCACACGGTCCGCCCCGGTATCAATAATATTGCTGCCTCTCAGACAGATGGTGAGTTGCCCGTTGAATCTGATTGCCGGGTGCTCTTCACTGGCATACTCCGGGTCGGAGAGTCCCTTCGTAAGCTTAGCATTAGTGAGCGTCAGCACGCCGGTGTCCGCATCAAAGCGCACCGTGCCGTCCCCCAGCACATCCGTCGGGTTCTGAACGGATGAAACCTCCGTGTCGTTAACTCTCAAATCCGTTACGTTCTCCTGCGCTGCTGCGGTAGCAGGAAGCAGACATAGGGCAAAACAAAAAGCTATAATTATCGAAAGAAATTTCTTTTTCATAGGTCAGCCCTCCCGTTATTTTGTAATCTGTGTAACCATGGTATAATATGCTATCTTTTTCGATTCCCTCACAGCGGGTAGAAAAATCAGCATTTAAAAAATTAAAACCGTTTTGCAATCATTTTACCATAGTCTGACAAACGGAGTCAATACTGCGGCTGTTTCAGCGCAGACAGGAGTTCGAGCAGGCGGAATCGAAGCTGCGTTCCGTCTGCAAGCACGAAGGAAGCGGAGGAAGGGCTCAGGAGGGAAAATGCGTCGCCGTCCGTCCTGTTCACGGCGGCGCAGAGCGGCGGATAGATGACGCACCACCAGTTATGCCCCGCGCCCTCGCCGAGCGTCACGCGCAGCGAAAGGTACTCCCCCGCCGGGAGCGTGAAATCCTCGCTCTCTTCGTCCTGCGGCGAAAGCTCGTAGCGCCGCGTAGGGAAATCCTCAATACAGAGCGTCGCCCGCGCCTTTTGGCCGGAGGCGCCCTCCGCCGCTTCTTCGATTTCGCCCAGCCGCGCCCGGACGAGCGCTTCGGCGGCATCACGCCCGTCACATTCGGAAAGCTCGGGCGAGAGCAGCGCAAGGACGGCGTCGCGCGCTTTTAGCTTCAGCGCCTGATCCTCGTCAGAATCTGAAGCGGCGACGACGTGCAGCCGCAGGACTTCGCCCGCCACCGCCTGCGCGGCGCTATCTATCCGCGCGCAGGAAAGAACCGCCATGGCCGCAAGCACAAAAGCGCATATATTTTTCATTTTCATAAGTACAGCCTCCGTTTCCGGCGGCTCAATATGCAGAAAACCGCCAATCGAATGATTGACGGTTTTTGAAGGTATTATACATTCTTAGGGCAACACCGGAATTGTGCGCTCTTGCCTTAGGTCGTGTGGCAGAA
Organism: Oscillospiraceae bacterium; assembly: GCA_016290695.1. GTDB lineage: Bacteria > Bacillota > Clostridia > Oscillospirales > Oscillospiraceae > RGIG6375. The sequence goes on along the minus strand of JAEEUX010000086.1, from coordinate 7,455 downwards.
AAAGGAGGTTTCGCCGCGGGAGGATAATTCCTCGAACGCGGCCTTCGCCGTTTCATCGTCGCTGAAAAGGCCGAAAACAGCCGAGCCCGTGCCGCTCATGCAGGCGCCGAGCGCGCCGAGGTCGAGCAAAGCGGACTTCGCGGCAAAGACGAGGCCCCGCTGCCTGTCCGGAAGCGCCGCCTCGAAAACATTGAACATTCTCCGCGCCACGCCCTCAACATCTCCCGCCTCTATCGCCGCGAGCATACCCGCGAGATCCGGGCGCATTTTTATTTTACGCCTGTCTATCGCCGCAAAAAGCTCCGGTGTGGAGCTTGAAAAGGGCGGACGGCAGATAACCACCGCGCAGCGCGGCAACGGGCGCAGCGGCGTAAGGATTTCGCCCTTGCCCTCGGCAAGCATCGTCCCGCCGGCTATGCAAAACGGAACGTCGGAGCCGAGCACGCCGCCCATTTTTCTGAGGCCTTCCTCGCCGAGCCCGGCGGCATATTCGCGGTCAAACGCGCGCAGGACGGCGGCGGCGTTAGTGCTGCCTCCGGCGAGCCCGCCGCAGACGGGGATTTTTTTATCGAGGCGAATAACGCCGCCCTCAGCGCCGAGGCCGGTTTCCTCGCGGAAGAGGCGCGCCGCGCGAACGGCGATATTCGTGTCGCCCGTCGGCAGATAGCGGAGGTTGCTCTCCGCTCGCCACTCCCCCTCCGAGGGGATGATTTCAATATTGTCGGCAAGGTCGGTGCTCTGCATGACGCCGCGCACGGCGTGGAAGCCGTCCGGGAGGCGGCCCGTAACGTCAAGGCAGAGGTTGAGCTTTGCGTAAGCTTTTTCGCAAATAGTCATAAGCTGTCCTCAGAGCGCCGCAACCTTATTTTTCAAGGCTTCTGCACTCAAGATAATAACGCTTGTCGGCGCTGTGGCCCATGGAGAAGGTCTTGCGCGGCATCGCGCCGTCCTTGATGATGGAAGGGAAAAAGTCGGACTTGCTTATATCCGGCATGAGGAAGCATATCGTATTCTCGCGCGAAGCGAGCTCAAGGGCGACTGCGTCCTCGTGGATATAGTCTATCCGGCAGCCCTCGCGGGCGATGTAGCTGTCTATAAACGCGGTAAAATCGCCGACGGCAAGCTGGCCGTGCAGCTTCGTGAGCGTAATGACGCCCTTTTCGCTCCCGCTGCGCCAGCGGATATGCGCCGCGCCGGGAACTTCGCCGTCCACCGCGCCCTCCATCTCGGAAAGCAGCGCCGCGCGAAGCTTCTTCGTATCGGTATCGAAGATGACGCGGTGTATGGGCTCAAATTTCTCCACCGGGTCCATGATATTGATAAGCTCGACGAGCGCAAAGCGCGCCGGGTGCGTCTCCTGCTCCTCCGGGCTGAGGGAAGGCTTCATGCGCTCCCAGCAGGCCTTGGCCGTGGAGAGGGAATGGTTCCCGTCGCCTATCGCGAAAATGAGAACGGGCTCACCCTCGGCGTTATAGCGCTTTGCAAAGCTATCGGGATTAAGGAGGCGGTCGATCGCGGCGTCCACGGGGGCAATATCGCCGCCCGTAACGCGCCATGCGGCGATGCTTCCGCCGCCCTCCATGAGCGGGAAATCATAAAGCTTCTGCATGGAGCTGCGCTTGGCTGTAAGAGGCTCGATAAGCGTCTCCTTCGGGTCGTCTATAAGCACCATAACGTGGCTCATTTCCATGCGCGCGCCGTCGCGCAGGCTGATGCGGCTGGGCAGCTTTTCGCGCACGACTCCCTCCGTCGCGCGGATAAGGGTCTTTGCGTGCGGCGCGTTATCGTACTGCTCAAGATCGAGCTGGCCCATGAGGCCGCGGCGGACAAGGCCGCTGGCAAGCGTGCGCTCTATGTAAAGATAGCTGTTTTCAAAGCGCTCGAAAAGGCCCTTGTCAAGATATTCGTCCGCCGTCGCGCGGACCTTTTTTATCATCTCCGGCATATTCGCGTCGCGGTAGCGAAGCTCCGGGATGGTGAGGTAGAGCGTGCTCGGCGCGTCGCCGACGAACGCTTCGCAGCGCTCCCAGTATTCGGGCTCCGAGGTGTGCTGGTCGCAGGCGATGGAGCTCCATTTTGTCATGTCGCAGTTTTTCGGCAGAAGTATATCCGCCGGGCTGAAAATGCGTGGTTTCAAGCGAAATTCTCTCCTTGCAGGCAAAGGCTGGACGTCCGGCCTGCCCATAAATTACATTTCAAAAAGCATTCCGAGCAGCGCCGTTCCGGCCTTTACCATCGGGCCGGTGAGACCGTTTTTCTCGGAATAGGCAAGGCCCGAGCCCTCGGCGGCCTCGCGGCTGTCATAGAGGATGAAGGGGACGGGGTCTCCGTCATGGCCGCGCGTGGAGGTAAGGGTCTTGTGGTCGCTGAGTATGAGGATGCGGTGGTCTATGCCCGCCATGTCCGCGCGGATAGGCGCGATAACGCGGCTGTCAAGGTTTTCGATAGACTGTAGCTTGCCGGGCAGGTCGCCGTTATGGGTGCATTCATCGGGGGCTTCAACATGGACGCAGACGAAATCGTCGCCCTCTTCGTTGAGGCAGCGCAGCGCGGCGGCGGCTTTGCCCTCATAATTGGTGTCAAGCTCGCCCGTCGCGCCCTCGACAGTTACGGGACGGACGCCGGTAAGAGCGCCTATGCCGTGGCAGAGCGGAACGGCACTGATGACCGAGCCCTTCTTGCCGTAGGCTTCTGTGAAGCTCGGCAGCGAAACGGCCGTACCCTCCGCCCAGAACCAGATACAGTTGGCGGGAAGCTTGCCCTCCGCCTCGCGCTGGAGGTTTATCGGGTGCTTTGAAAGGAACTCGTAGCTGCTCTGCATGAGCTCGCGCAGAACCTTCGCGTTTGCGCTCCCGCGCGGAAGCCATTTCCACGCAAGGTCGGTAAGATGCTCATGCGGCGCGCTGAAAAACAGGCCCTTCGCGTCGCCCATAGTCTGGACGGCGATATGCCTGTAAGAAAGGCTGGGGTAAACCTTCACGCCCGCAGCCTGCGCCTTCGCGGAAAATTCCGGGTCGGCAAAAAGGTCCTCAACCAAGCGGCGGGAGCTCTCCCCGTCTATTCCGCCGCCGGAATGGGAAACGATGGTCTTCTTCTCCCAATCGGGCTCGGCGCTGAGTGAGGCCATATTGCAGCGGAAGGCAAGGTCGCCGTCCTTGAGTGAAATTCCCTGTGCGGCGGCCTCGAGCGGGGCGCGGCCCGTATAGTATTTCAGCGGGTCGCAGCCGAAAATCGAGAGGATGGCAGTATCGCTTCCCGCGGGGAGGCTCGGCGGGCAGTTAAGAGTGCTGCCGAGAAGTCCGTGCGAGGAAAGATAGTCCATGTTAGGGATGTTTGCCTTCTCAAGAGGGGTCACGCCCCCAAGCGACTCGACGGGGTTATCCGCCATGCCGTCGCCGATAATCAGAATGTATTTCATTTTCTGTATGCTCCTTTATTTCTTTATGCCGTCAAGGAAATTCTTCAGGCGGCGCAGCGCCTCCGTCAGATCGTCCATGGATGCGGCATAGCACATTCTTACAAAGCCCTCGCCGCCGGGGCCGAAGGCCGTACCGGGGATGGCGGCGACGCGCTCGGCAAGGAGGAATTTTTCGCAGAATTCCTCGCTCGTCATGCCCGTAGAGCGGATGCAGGGGAAAACGTAGAACGCGCCGCGCGGCTCATAGCATTCAAGTCCCGCCTCGCGCAGACCGTGGACGAGATAACGGCGGCGGCGGTCGTAATCGTCGCGCATGGCCTCAATGTCGCGGTCGCCCTCCTTCATCGCCTCGATGGCGGCGTACTGGCTCGTGGTCGGCGCGCTCATTATGCCGAACTGGTGGATTTTAACGAGCTGCTTTATCGCCTCCGGCGGCGCGCAGAGGAAGCCGAGGCGCCAGCCCGTCATTGCGTAGCTCTTGGAAAAACCGTTTACTACTATCGTCCGGTCGTAGAGACCGGGGATGTTCGCGGGGGAAACGTGGTGCTGCCCGTAGGTGAGCTCGGCGTAAATTTCGTCCGAAATAACGGCTATATCCGTCCCGCGAAGGACTTCTTCTATCGCCTCAAGGTCGCTTTTCTCCATGATGCCGCCCGTCGGGTTGCAGGGGAAGGGAAGAATTACTGCCTTCGTTTTCGGCGTTATCGCCTCGCGCAGAGCCTTCGCCGTGAGCTTGAAATTATCCTCCTGCTTCGTCTCAATAAGCACGGGGACGCCGCCGGCCATGATAGTAAGCGGCTCGTAGCACACAAAGGCGGGGCTCGGAATTATTATCTCGTCGCCCGGCTCAATGAGCATACGCAGGGAAAGGTCTATGCCCTCGGAGCCGCCGACGGTGACGATTATCTGCTTGGCCGGGTCGTAAACGAGGCCGAAGCGGCGCAGCATATAGGCGCTTATTTCGCGGCGCAGCGTCATCATTCCGGCGTTCGGAGTATATTTGGTGAAGCCCTTTTCGAGCGAATAAACGCCCGCGTCGCGGATATGCCACGGGGTAACGAAATCCGGCTCGCCAATGCCGAGGGAGATGGCGTCGTCCATGTCCTCAAGCAGGTCAAAAAACTTTCTTATGCCGGAAGGGCGCAGCGCCTTTACCTTCCCGGCGATCAAATCCTCAAAGCTGTTCAACAGAAGATCATCCTTTCTTCCTGAACGGGAGAGGTCTCAAAAACGGAGTGCTTCTCCTTGTATTTTTTCAGGATAAAATGCGTAGCCGTGCCGGTAACGCCGTCGATCGTCGAAAGACGAGCGGAAACGAAGTTCGCGACTTCCTTGAGCGTCCTGCCCGATATGATGACGGTGAAATCGTAAGCGCCGCTCATAAGGTAGAGGCTTTCGACCTCCTCAAACTGATAGATGCGCTCGGCTATACGGTCAAACCCGTCGCCGCGCTGGGGCGTGACCTTCACCTCGATGAGGGCGGTAACGGTCTCGTCGCCGGCTCTGTCCCAGTCCACAAGTGCCTGATAGCCGAGGATAATTTTATCCTGCTCAAGCTTGTTTATCGTCTGCGCGACCTCGGATTCCTCCGCGCCGAGCATTGCGGCAAGCTGCGCCGGTGCTGCGCGGCAGTCCCTTTCCATGAGTTTCAGCAGTTCGTTTTCCAAAGCCATGATGACAAAACCTCCTGTGGCCATATTTACGCGCCGGAGCTTCCGGCGGCGGACTTTTAATGTATATTAAAGTATTATACTATACCCCTCGGCCAATTTAAAGATATTTTTTTCGATTTACCGAAAAAGTGTAGAATTTGTGTGCGGCGGCGTTTTCGCTCCCCTTGGATAAGGGGAGCTGGCGCGCAGCGCCTGAGAGGTCGCATATTCGCGGCTTTGCCGCGACGGAACGCTGGGAACGGCGTTCCGCTTGCAGGCAGACCACGTTATCGCCACCGGCGCCCCGTAAAATGTCACAATAATAATCGTTGATAAACTCTCGGATATGTGCTATACTGCTGAGTGTAAGTGTATAAACCCGGCGGCGATTTCGCCCGCCACAAAATACAAGGCGCCTCTCGCTATGATGCGCCCGCAAGAAAGAGGTAATAGCAATGAGCATGGAAGTCCGTGATTTTACTTTCGGCGAGGGCAAGCTCTCCGTCAAGGTAATGATAGCCGATGAAGGCGGCTTCAACGTCACAAGCACACTTATCTGCGGCAAAAAGGAATGCGTTCTGGTAGACTGCCAGTGGACGCGCTCCAACGCTTACCGCGTTATCGCAGAGATCGCCGAAACGAACCTTGAGCTCAAGGCCGTTTTCGCCACTCACGCGCACCCCGACCATTACTGGGGCATCGGCCACATCGGCGAAGCCTTCCCCAACGCGAAGCTTTACGCCATGGCTGAAGACATTCCCGTTATCGACGTTCAGTTCAACTCCAAGACGGAGCACTGGGAGAGCGTCATCGGCAAGGTAAATCTCTGCCGTCTCAAGCCGAAAATCGAGCCTCTCCCCGCTTCCAACATCATTGAGCTCGAGGGTGAGGAGATAATTGTTTATCCCCAGGTCTGGGGCGACCTCAAGTACAACACCGTAGTATGGGTCCCCTCCATCAAGACCTTCATCGGAAGCGACGTTCTTTTCTCCAACGCTCACCCCTTCACCTGCGAGGTTTCCGCGAAGGGCCGCTACAAATGGTACAAGGACCTCGAGAAGTTCTCCAAGTTCGGCGCCGAGCTCGTTGTTCCCGGCCATGTTAAGCACGGTGAGCCTCTCGACGAGCGCGCGTTCAAGTTCACCATGGACTATCTGCGCGAGACCGAGCGCGAGCTTGAGAAGACCAAGGACATGAAGGAATTTTTCTACGATATGTGCATGAAGTTCCCCGACGCCTGCCTTATCTTCCTCTCCAACGACATGAACTCCTCCGTCTTCCTCGGCGGGCGCGAGTGGAGCTGGTCCGATATGAACGACGACGACGGAACTCCCCTGCCGCGCTGGTGGGCTGAGGACTAAGCCTTACATATTAAAAAGTTTAACCATTATCGAAAGGAATGATATTCTTTGATAAAGCCTATTGAAAATATGAAGGACGCGTTCAGCCTCAAGGGCAAGAACGTCATCATCACAGGCGGCAACCGCGGCCTCGGCTTCGGTATCGCCTCCGCCATGGCGCAGTCCGGCGCCAATATCGCCATCTTCTGCCGCGACGCTGCCAAGGCTGCCGAGGCTCTTAACGAGCTCAAGCCCTACGGCACGACCTGCTTCTCCGTCTCCTGCGACGTTACCTCTCTCCCCAGCGTCCGCAAGGCAGTCGCCGAGGCTTTTGACAAGTTCGGCAGCATCGACATTCTCGTTAACAACGCCGGCGTTTCCTGCACCAAGTCCCTCCTCGACATGGACGAGGATCTCAGCGACTGGTACAAGGTCATCAACACCGACCTTAACGGCTGCGTCCACATGACCTACGAGGTCGCAAAGCGCATGCGCGACGGCGGCAAGGGCGGCAGCATCATCAACATCACCTCCAACGCCGGCTTCATGGTTAACCACGGCCAGCCGATGAGCCCCTATTCCAGCGCCAAGGCCGCGATGAACCATTTCACCCACTGCATGGCCTGCGAGCTCGCCCCCTACGACATCCGCGTAAACGGCATTGCTCCCGGCTTCACCAACAGTGAGCTCAGCGTTCACATCCCGCCCGACAACCTCAAGCGCATCAACCAGCAGGCTGTCGCGGGCCGCTTCGGCGAGCCCATCGAGATCGGCGCTCTCGCCGTTTATCTCGCTTCTCCCGCTGCCGCTCAGGTCACGGGTACCGTCCAGGTAATCGACGGCGGCTACATGCTCCGCTGCTGATAATCGGCTATTCACAATATCAAATCGGGGCACAGCCCCATTGCAAAAGACCGGGGCGGTTAAAACCGTCTCGGTCTTTTGTTTCCATTGCTCTGTCGTTCTACGCAAATCATATACAAAAAAGGGCCACCGCAAAATTCGCAAAATTCGCGGCAGCCCTGTTGATATTCCACTTGTTTTC